>CAYSVF010000024.1:0-14038 GCA_964434415.1 uncultured Parvibaculum sp. | reverse complement strand
CTACATATCAACATATCAAGCTCGAGAGGCGTTGAATTGTCGCGTACAAGAGGCGGAAGAACAATGGAAAGACAGGTCATTCTCCAACATCGAAATCTCTGAAGGGACCCGCCTCCCTTTGAGCCTCAAGATGAACAAGGAGAACGATGCTGCGATGCTCGACTTGTGCGATCGCTACTACGATGACGAGTTGTATCAGCGACTCAAAGAACACTGCGATGAGGCAGGCCAAGATAGTATGAAACTTGGATACGCAAACTGCGCGCTCCCCCTTGTGCTAGAGCACAACACGCCAAACAACAGTATTCCACTTTTGTGGGCTGAGACGAGTGGCAAGCACGGCGGCCATGCAATGCGTCCTCTTTTTCGTCGCAGAGACAGGCACGGGTAGTTGAATGGCTAATCCGTTTCTCCGCAGAGCGACAGAATATGTACGTGACGACGCTTCGTTTCTGTCGATCGTCAGCCCGGCTCCGCTGACCATGTTTCTCGCAAAAAGTCCCTATAAGGACGAAATGTTTGAAGTTCCCGTTCGAATAATCGGGGAACCGGGTAGCGGCAAGACTATGCTGGCCAAGTTGGCCGAATTTCGGATGGTTGAATCCATCCTTGCAGATCTGTCAAATCCCACCAATCGCGATCTGGCATCGGCGCTGGCCGGCGCCGGATTTCTTTCCGATGGCACCCCAGCGGTTGCTGCTGTCCGTGTACCTATGGAGTCTGATTATCGCGATTTTTGGGAGCTCCCCTACGAAGCAGCCGTCAAAACCAAGCTGGCACTTTGGCTGCTTCAAGCGCGGGCGATGCTAGGGCTAATTCGTAACCTCACGGCGAACAAGAGGCGCAGCCTCAACGAGATACGCTTTATATCGCGAGACGCTACCGAGGCTCAAGTCGAGCAAATGGGTGGGGTTACCGGAGAAGGAATCCGCGATCGAGCGCTTGAGGTACAACGCGCGGTCTACTCGATAGCTGCAGGCCTTCGACCGCCGAAACTTGAAGATTTGCCCGTAGAAGCAACGTCACCCTACCAACCGTTTGAAGCAATCAGCCAGGTAGAGGTCGAATGGCGGGGAAATCCTGTAACACTTACTCCCCTAGCCGTGCTTGATGATGCTCACGCACTTCACCCCGCACAACGAGAGGAAATTTTCACGGCCCTTTCACGCCGGGAAATTCGATTTGGCCGGTGGTTTATGATGCGCCTGGATGCACTAAGCCCAGGCGCAGTTCTCGCAGCGCCAGGGAGTCAGGAAACACACAATCTCGCGTCCGGTCGGGACTTCGTCGACATAAAAATGCAGGGCGTAGCCGACCGCGGGAGCGAACGCCGACAGTTTCGCACTATGGCTCTCGATATGGCGAACCGTTATCTTCCATTTGTCCAAGCACTAAAAAACAGAAATACAACCGATTTCCAGACCCTAGTCCCAAGTACCTCGCCCTCACTCACGCAGAGCCAGATTAATAGCCTCGCCAAAGCAGTGGCCAGCGATCAAGCACGTCTTCGGATAACAGATGCACGCAGAGCGGAGATAAGCGCAATGGTGGACCAACATCTGTCAGGTTCGGATCCCTACGACCGAGCAGAAGAGGTTCGCCTTGCGATGATAAGGATCCTTATTCACCGGTACTCGAATCGAATTCAACACATGACCCCGTCACTGTTTGAGACTTTCGATCCGGATCCCAGGGCACCTCTCAAAGTCAACTCCGGAGTGGCCGAAGGAGCTCGCCTACACCTTCATCATGCCTACAAACGCCCTCTCCACTACGGAGTGACGGATTTGTGTGACGCGAGCAACCAAAATGCAGAGCTATTTCTTCAATTCGCAGGAGCACTTGTCGCACGAATGGAAACAAGGGCGATCAGGAATCAATCTCCTGCATTGACTGCATCAGCGCAAGAAGGAGCTTTGAAGGCGAAGGCCCAATCTATAATGGACAACTGGTCTTTTGCTCTAGCAGGAAAAGCCCGGTCGATGGTGGACGCAATCGCCCAAGAGTGCCTGGAAGTCTCATTGACCCCCAACGCAAGACTGGGCGCTGGCGCTAACGCGATTGCCATCCCTGAAAGCGAAATGCAAGAGCTCCTCACTACCGAGAATGAATTGGCCTTGGTGCTGAAACATGCGCTAGCCAACGGCGCTATAACAGTGAAGAGAGACTATGGACAAGGCGGCAAGCAGTGGTGCTTGATTGAACTTTCCGGGACGGTATGTCTCGCATACGGCCTGACATTTAAGCGCGGCGGCTTTCTTGAAAAGCGACTGTCGTATCTCAACGAATTGGTCTGCTGAAATGAGCCGTCCCCACTGGAACAACTGCATAGCGCACTTCGACGAAGAAGCCTGTAGGTTCATCGAGACCTACTTCGCGAAAGAGAATAGACGTTGTTTGCTGGTTGCCGCGGCGGGATTTGATCCTAGATCACTGCACGTCACTCAAATGCTTAGCAAAGTCCTAGGGACCCGATTATATGCACTGTTCATCAGGGAGGAACGCAGCGGCGCCGACCAAGATCTCATTTCCACCGCCAACCTGAATGAAGCATCATTGCGCCAGCTGGTCCCACACTCCAATGTTCATAGCATTGATATATTTGGGGAAGACGGGGCGGCGGTCGGGGGGACAAGAATTGCCACTCTGCTGAATGGTTTTCCCATAGATGAAAATGTGACCGATGTTGTCCTGGATATGAGCGCCCTCTCAATAGGGATAGGCTTCCCTGCGGCAAAAATTCTTCTTGCTGATTGCGAGGAACACAAAAAGCGAGCATTTCACGTCATCATCACCTCCGATCCAGAGCTAGACGACGATATTGTAAGTGAGCCCGCAGATCGTGCGATATCTATAAAAGGCTTTTCTGGAGCCGGCCACCTTTCACAAGTAACCGAGGAAGCGCGGATCTGGGTTCCACAGCTTGCAAGGGGAAGGAAAGGGGCGCTCACGGATATCGGGCTCTCTGTGGGCGAATGCTACAAGATTTGCCCCGTATTGCCCTTTCCTGCGCAAGACCCAAGGCGCGCAGACAATTTAATCATGGAGTTTGAAAGCGAACTAACCAATGAGTGGCAAGTCGACCCTCGTGATATGGTCTACGTGTCGGAGCATAATCCCCTCGACAGTTATCGAACGCTGTCCACGCTCAGTGAACGATATGACAGAACCGTCAGAGGCACTTTTTCACCTCACATGATCCTCTCCCCCATCGGCAGCAAGGTGATGGCCGCTGGCGCGCTAATGGCGGCAATTGAATACGATCTTACAGTGAAATATCTCGAGACCGTCAGATATGATTTCAACGCAGCCACGGCAGAAGGTCGAATAGAGCCTGATCAAATCGTACACATGCTGCTTTCTGGGCCTGCATACGGCGACTACGGCTCCATCACTAGGACCGAAGAGGGATGACCCCACTTTTCACGGAGAAACTGGACAGCCTCCCCAATACAGTGGCCAAACTTGCCATGACGGAAACGGTAAGCTTGGAAAGCGCCATAATGTCTGGAAGGTCTCGACAGGCCTTTGCGGTAGGATCGGGCGGATCAGCTATCGCAGCCGAGTTCTTCAGTCATTGCAGAGAAACGCTTTTTCATGCGTCGACGTCGGTGCAGACTCCTATGGCATTCGCTTTTGGATCTGCGGACATATCGGACAGGGACGTATGGTTCTTTTCCGCGGGAGCGAACAATCCGGACATCATTGCTGGAGTTCAGGCTGCAAGCTCGCGTAGAGCAAAATCACTCCACATAGTGACGCGCAATCCCGATGGGGTAGCAGCTCGTAAAGTGCAAGAAAATTACGGACGTGTGCACACAGTCCCTGTCGCAGAAGCTAAGGATGGTTATCTCGCAACCCATTCGTTAGTTGCAACGATCGGCTCTCTTCTACTCGCATGTGATCGCGCCTCCGAAGACCATTCAGGCACCGACCTGCTTGAAAGATTCGATACGGGTGTAAAGGAAGCACTTTCACATAGCGGGCGTGAGCAGTACCGAAGTCTGCTCGAAGCGCTTCAGATCCAAGATACGCTACTTCTTTTAGCAGACCCACGGCTACGAACCATATCGGTGCTACTTGAAACATCGCTGTGGGAGGCAAGCTTATGTCCCGTACAGGTTACAGATTTTCGAAACTTCGCGCATGGCAGGCACGGCTGGCTTCATCACAAAGGTGATAAAACCTTCCTCCTCGCTCTAACGGGCGACGATAGTGATGCGATATGGAATTCCATAGAAACCGCTCTTCCTCTCGAAGTAAGGCGAACGATGCTGAACTTTGGAAGTTGCGGAAGGTTCGCCAACGCACTTGGTGTTGTGCAAGGACTCGTCCTGGTAGAAGCACTAGGAAACATACTTGACGTCGACCCGGGCAAACCTGGCGTCGGCAATTTTGGCCGATCCATATATTCCGATGACGCCCTACAAAAAGTTGTAGCGTCACACACATCCTCGGTGCGTCAAAAACGCTATGCGATGTCTCGAAAAGACAATCCTGATCAGCCGGTCGTCAACCTGGCAAGTATCGCGGCCGAACGGCTACAGGAATTACGGAACACCAGTTTTGGCGGAGTGGTTCTGGACTATGACGGCACTATCGTCTCGACCCAAAATCGTCTCTCTCCACCCTCTAGCGATATCGTTCAAGAGCTTGTTCGCCTTGATCGATCCGGCATATCGCTCGGCATAGCTACGGGACGCGGCGGCTCGGTGGGCGAAGAGCTGCGCAAGGTCCTTGCTCCTGCAATGTATCGGTCAATTTTAATTGGCTATTACAACGGTGCTTACCTGCGCTCGCTTGACATAAATATCGATGAAGAGAGACCAGAACCGGACCCAGCAATCGATGAAGCCATCGATTGGCTCAACGAAAGACAATATCTTTTTTTGAAATACAAATGCCCGAAGCGAGGCCTACAGATAACCCTGCAAAAGAGCGCTCTTACAAACCCTACTGGTTTTATAGATGCCATTAGGGAGTGCCCTCCCGTCGCAGACTATCGGCTCCGAATTGACCAATCCGCACATAGCCTCGATATCGTCGTATCGAGAGCCTCGAAACTCAATGTCGTTCAGGCCTTAGAGGAAAAACAAAATCAAAAAGCCCCAATTCTCCGCATTGGTGATAGCGGGGCCAGTTCGGGCAATGATAATGCCATGCTATCCGGGCCTCACGGTATAAGCGTCGGGCAGGTTTGCGGCACCCCTGAAGGCACTTGGTCTATTTTTGGAGATAGCATCAGGGGACCAGACGCTCTTCTCAAGATACTAAAAGCTTTGGTACCCTCTGAGGGTAATCAGATTCGTTTCGATGCTTCGGCAATCCTACCAGATAAATGGCAATAGAATGGTCCGGAAGCATGAAAGTCGATCCCTCACCGGTGGCCCTGGCCGTCATTTTGACGTGGCCGGAACAGGCTTCACGGTGCTCGATAGGGTCTATTCTGATGGAAGCTTGACGGATGAAACTCTGGGAGGTTCATGCGGCAACGTCCTGATTAGCCTAGCGATGCTGCGACGCAATGTTGCTCCAGTGCTGGCTCTCGGGGATGATGAGGCGGGAGGCCGCCTCATAAAAGAATTTTACCATGCTGGGGCGACAACACGCTTCATTAGTCGTCGGCGTGGTGTGCGCTCACCCATTCTTGCGCAACAGCTCGACACTATCTCCGCACAGCATGAGTTCAGCTTTGTCTGCCCGGAAACCCACAACAAGTTGCCTCGCTACCGCTCTATCGATGAATCCGAACTGCGGTCAGCTTTGCCTGTCCTCACTCGATGCTCCGTCTTTTATGTCGACCGGATATCTGAGAGCATCGTCGAGGCAATGATTGAAGCAAAATCTTCAGGTGCAATAGTATTTTTTGAGCCATCGAAAATTGGAAGACGGGACTTGTTCGATCGAGCCGTCGCAATCGCAGATATTTTAAAGTACGCCACAGATAGATTTGATACGCATATTGCCCCACTTCAATTTGAAGGCGTAAAAGTCGTCACTTATGGGGCAGATGGTCTCGAAATCACTGATTCACTATCGAACATTTGGTGCCCAGCCATACCGACCGCAAACGTGTTGGATACGTGCGGCGCCGGTGACATGGTGAGCGTCGGAATAATAAACCGAATACTCTCCGACAACGCGCAAACAACACCCCTCAGAGCTCATGACCTTAAAGAGGGTGCCGTCGCCGGCCAGCGCTTGGCCTCTGCAAATTGCTTTTACGTAGGTGCACGAGGCCTTTTCAAGGCGCGAGGGGCTGCCTATGCAAAATGCATATTGGATGGCCTAGAAGAAATAGCATAACTGGGCCAAGCCTACTCCGCAGCCATTAGCCTCTTTTGCTTTGACGAATGTTTTACGGGCTCTTCGGCCCTCAGTTCGCCCCTCAACTCCATGAGCAACACTCCCAACATATTTTTCCCGGATCCGTTCACTTCCCCCCAAAGGCGGTTTACCTCATTGTCGACGGTGGCGCTCTCCACCAGTCGCGCGTCTCCAGTGGAGAGGAGTAGTTCGCGCAAATCTTCGTGTTGAGTAAATTTAGCGCGAAGCACAGCACGCATTCGGTCAAATTTGTTTTTTGACCACCCTGGAGCAACGTCCCAGTAATACAGACCATGCGCCGCCATAGCGAGAAGCGATGGTGACGGGGCATCCATCAGCCACTTGCGAACAGCGGGCTTTCTCGCCTTGCCTGCTTGGTAAGCATGCTCGCTCGTTGAAAATCTCTCTCCTTCAAATTCGATATCGCGCCGGAAGAGATTACTAAACGCGCCATACGGCTTCTCGCTCGCTCGATAGAATCGGATCTCATCCATCAATAATCTCCCTTGCAAATTTACTTCTTCTTTTTCATGTTAATTTGCATGAAACCTTCGCGCAACCAAATTGAAGAACTCAGATCGCGGATATCGGAGGCGAGACGTAAAACAGGTCTCACCAACGCAGAAATCGGCCGTTTATCGGAAGTTCACCCGAGCCAAGTCGGTCGCATATGCGATGGTAAGTTCAAGACCTTTAGCAACAATGTCGTGCAAGTTTGCCGCACATTGAACGTCGAACTACCGCAGTTGGAGTTGCCTTTAAGCTATGGGGGTGTCGAGTGGGCGCAAGCTGAATCAAGCATGCGGAAGCTTTGGGACGAAACACCTGAAGGCGCAAAAGCAATAATGCGGATGCTGAACGCAATCGCCGCCGTCCAACCGAAAAATGAAAACACCCCATGAGGACCCCCGCCCTTCTTCGGCGATCGACCTCCATGAACTTTTGGGGGCATTTGTGAACCAGAACCCTTCCGTAAACCAATAAGCTGCCAAAGCGGAAGCTTTCTGGTTTACGGGACAGATTGCCGCACCGATGGGCCATTCGGGAGTTGGTGCGGACGGCGGGACTCGAACCCGCATTCGGTTGCCCGAGAGGGATTTTAAGTCCCTTGTGTCTACCAGTTCCACCACGTCCGCTGATCCGGCCGGGAGCCGGGTGGTCCGAATCCCCCGGAACGGCCGGAAGGACATGATATGCCCGTGTCCCGCCGCTCACGCAAACCCCCAAAATAAAAACGGCGGCCACCCTTTCGGATGACCGCCGCTTGAAACCCGTTCGGGCTGTCGGAGAAATTACTTCTCCAGGCCCTGCCAAACCGGCCAGCAGGTGTTGCCCACCTTCGCGGCGAGAGCGGCCTGTGCTTCCTTGGCATTGGCGCCCTGTTCCGACTGCTCGCTGTCGGCCTTGCCCGTGCACCACACATAGAACTTGTGCGTGCCCGACTTCGACAGCGCGTCGAAGCTGGAATCAAGCGCAAAGCTCGGCGTCGCACCAATCATCGCGATACCGGCAGCCATACCCAGAATGGCAATGGTCTTCTTCATATTCGTTTCTCCCTCCGGGCCAACACGACCCTTATTGTCCACTTTGGCCGCCCTTGGCGGCCTTGCTTTCCGGTTCTCAATCCACTCCCAGAAAATGCCTGGAAAGAGGAGCTTTCCCCCACTCTCATTCCCGCCCCGGTGGGCGAACAAGGAGCTTTTAATGACCGGAACAATAAATGTTTCCAGCCGGATTGTATCGCGGCACTTGGCGAAAAACCCTGAAAGTTTCGTAATGTGCCCGCCCCATGTCGCATATCTGCAACAAGATTTTCCCACAAGCCCCTGAAATACAACGAATAAAGTCAGGCCTTTTCGCCCTCGACGGCACTCACGCCGAGCTGCGCGAACATCTGCGCAACATCCGTCGCCGCTCGCTCCAGCGCCGACGAATCGACCGACCGCATGACGATGCTGGTGCCGAATTCCCGACCGCGATAGTAGGGATAGCTGCCGATGGAGACATCGTCATGGCGCGACTGGATCTCGCCAAGCTTCTCCGCGATGGAGCCCTCGCCGATCGCCGCGGTCAGCGTGCGGCTGAGCATGCTCGCCCCGCCTTCCAGCTGTCCCAGCAGGCTGTCCAGCATCACATGCATGACCATGGGCACGCCGGCCATCACGAACACATTGCCGATCTGGAACCCCGGCGCCTTGCTAAGCGGATTGGCGATCATGCGCGCCCCGTCCGGCAGCCGCGCCATGCGCTGGCGCGCCGGCGTGAACTCGCCCCCTGTTTCGGCGTAATGGGCCTGCAGGAGCGCCATCGCCTCCGGATCGGGGCCGATGGCAACGCCGAAGGCTTTCGCCACCGAATCCGCCGTGATGTCGTCGTGCGTCGGGCCGATCCCGCCCGTGGTGAAGACATAGTCGTATTTCGCCCGGACCTCGTTCACCGTCGCAACGATCTCCGCCTCGATATCGGGGATCACCCGTGCCTCGCGAACCTGAACGCCGATCTGGTTCAGATGGTGCGCGATATAGGAAAGATTGGAATCCTTCGTGCGCCCCGAAAGGATCTCATCTCCGATCAGCAATACGCAGGCCGTCACGGTCTTGCCCGATGTCTCGCCCTGTTCCGCGCCGGTCCCGCTCATTCTCGCACCTGTCCGTTTCGATATGCGCCGCAAGATAAGCCCGCCTCCCCTTCCAGACAAACCGAACGAACCCGCGATGTGAAAAATACCGGCAAAAACCGGCCCTAGCCCCGGACCGCCCGAACCACTATGTTAGAAAAAACGGCGCCAAAGTCGGGCCGCACCCCAATCACCGCAAAAAATCGATCAGATGAGCCACGTCGAAGACACAGAAAGCGATGTCCAGTACCCGGAACGGCGACAGGGTATCCCCATCCACACGCCCGAGGATTTCGAGGGCATGCGGAAGGCCGGGCAGCTCTCCGCCAGCGCCCTCGACATGCTGGTGGACGAGGTGAAACCCGGCGTGACCACGGCCCATCTCGACAAGCTGATCTATGATTACGGCATGGACCATGGCGCCATCCCCGCGACGCTCGGCTATCGCGGCTTCCGCCATTCCTGCTGCACCTCGCTCAACCATGTGGTCTGCCATGGCATTCCCGGCGACCGCGTGCTGCGCGACGGCGACATCGTCAATATCGACATCACCTATATTCTCGATGGCTGGCACGGCGACACGAACCGCATGTATTTCGCGGGCGATGTGCCCCGCAAGGCCCAGCGCCTCACCGACGTCACCTATCAGGCGATGATGCGCGGCATCGAGGTCGTGAAGCCCGGGGCCACGCTGGGCGACATCGGCGCGGCCATCCAGGAATATGCCGAGGGCGAACGCTTCTCCGTGGTGCGCGAATTCTGCGGCCACGGCCTGGGCCGCGTCTTCCACGACCTGCCCAATGTGCTGCATTACGGTCGGCCCGGTCAGGGCGCGGCGCTGAAGCAGGGCATGTTCTTCACCATCGAGCCGATGATCAATGCGGGCAAGCCGGGCGTGAAGATCCTGTCGGATGGCTGGACGGCGGTCACCCGCGACCGCTCCCTTTCCGCCCAGTTCGAGCACTCCATCGGCGTGACGGAAACCGGCTACGAGATTTTCACCAAATCGCCTGCCGGGCTCGACTGCCCGCCCTACCGAAAATAGGGCGGCATTGTCCGGGGGGACCAGCGCAAAACCGGAGGAGAAGCCGCACTATGCCGGCCATCGCGACCGGTTGCGCGCCCGCTTCCTGACGGCGCCGAACGCCCTTCCCGACTACGAGCTGCTGGAACTCATCCTTTTCCGCGCCATTCCCCGCCGCGACGTGAAACCGCTGGCGAAGGACCTCATCGCGCGCTTTGGCGGGTTCGCCGAAGTGTTGTCGGCCGAGCCGGACCGCCTGCGCGAAGTGACCGGCGTCAAGGATGCCGTCGTCACCGAATTGCGCATCGCGCGCGAAGCGGGCCTGCGCCTGTCGCACGCCACGGTGATCGAAAAGGAAGTCATCTCGTCATGGCAGGAATTGCTCGACTATTGCGCCGCCTCCATGGCGCATAACCCGATCGAGCAGTTCCGCATTCTCTTTCTCGACCGCAAGAACGTGCTGATCGCGGATGAAGTGCAGCAAAAGGGAACCGTCGACCACACGCCCGTCTATCCCCGCGAGGTGGTGAAGCGCGCGCTGGAACTCAACGCCTCCGCCCTCATCCTGGTCCACAACCACCCGTCAGGCGACCCGACACCCTCCGGCGCGGATATCGAGATGACACGCCGCATCGCCGAAACCGCAAAACCGCTCGGCATCGAACTCCACGACCATCTCGTCATCGGCAAGGGAAGGCACGCCAGTTTCCGCTCGCTCGGCCTTATCTGACGGGCAAGTAGGAAGCCAGGCCCTCTGCTCGCGAGACCTTGCCGACATAGCCCAGTTCGCTTCGGGCGGCGCTGTCGTCGATGGTGAACTCTCGGCCGATCATACGCACCATGGTTCGGGTCAGAGCAGGATCCTGATCCGAGCGCCTGAGCCTCGCACCGATTTCCATGATGCGCCCCATGAAGAACGCCATCGAATAGGGAACCGAACGCAGCTTGTCGATCGAGAGTCCCTGCAGCCTTGCCAGTCCATCGACAAATGTGCGGAAGGTGGTGTTGTCCGGATCCCTGACGAAATAAGCTTTGCCCCCCTCGCCCCGATCGAGCGCACAGATCAGCGCTTCGGCAACATTGTCGACATGGCAGGTGGAATAGGGATAGTCGCCGCGCGCGATGAATGCGAACTGACCGGACTCAATCGCGTGCGGGATGTTGCGGCTGAAGGCGTCGCCCGGTCCCCATATCCCCGGAGGACGAATGGCGATGGTGCGAAAACCCGGCCTGTTGGCCGCCAGCACGCCTGCCTCGCTCTTTGCCTTGCTTGCAATATAGGGCGAAAAACTGCGCGGAAAGGTACGGGCGCCCTCATTGGCATTGCGGATCGGCGAGCCACGATCGTCCATGATGACCGCCGCTGCCGTCAGATAGATGAACGAGGCAACACCCGCCTTTTGAGCTGCCTTCAACAAGGCCTTCGTGCCTTTCACATTGACATGGAAGTACGGCTTGCGCGGGCCGGCGAAATGAAAATGCGCGGCCAGATGCATCACGGCGTCGACCGGCGGCATTGCGAAGCCCGCAAGATTGTCCATGTCGCCGCGAACAGGTGTCGCGCCGAGCGCCAGCACCTTGCCGTCGGCCGATGAGGAGCGAGCCATGGCAAACACCTCATGTCCTTCTGCGACGAGCTTGGGGAGAAGACGAGAACCGAGAAAGCCGGACCCGCCGGTGACGAAAATTTTCATAGGCCTACTCCGGTTGAATTGATGAACAGATTGTCTGGATAGCGCAGTCGCGCAGGTTCGCGACGGTGACGGCATCGGGTGGTCCCATCGTCATTTCAGGCTGGAGCGCGCCGGAAAGAAAAAGCATCGCCGCCGAATTGACCGACGCCCAGATGACCTGAACAGCCGCCTCGGGCGTGATCGCCAATCGGCCGGCAGCATCGATCCGCGCGATGCGATGTCGCAGCAGCGCTTGTCCCTCACGGGCCGCAGGAAGATCGGCCCCAGAGAGGAAACGCGCCATCATTGCTGCATAGAGGCGGGGGCGCGCCGCGGCGAATCCGACATAATTGTCCCAGCCTTCGATGAGCGCTTCGACCGGATCGGGCGACTGGACAGCCGAGCGCTTCGACGACAGGAATTGCTCGAATGCTTCATCAATCGCCGCGCTCAATAGACCGTCGGCGCTGCCGAAATGATGATAGAGCGTGGGCGCCTTCACTTTCGCGATGTCGCAAACCGCCCGCGTCGAGAAATGCGCCTCGCCCTCCTGCTCGATCAGCTTCAAGGCCGCCGCCACCAATGTCGTTTTCGTATCCATGCAACGCAGTATAGCACCGCTATACTAACGAGTCTATAGCAGTGCTATACTGCGTTGCATATGGGCTCACCATCCGGTGGCCATCGGGCCGGAACTCCTGCTAGATGAAAGCAATGAAAAACACGCCCGCATTGATGATCCGCCTGTCCGGCCTGCTCTTCTGGTTCGACGAGTCGCTGCAAAAAAGCCTCGCCGCGGCGGGCTACAAGCCGGCGACGCGTACCCAGTCCATGTTTCTGCTCTGCCTTGCCGCGGGCGAAAACCGCCCCTCCCGCCTGGCCACGCAACTGGGCGTCAGCCGGCAGGCGGTCAGCCATGTCATTGCCGAACTCAGTCAGCGCGGGCTCATCACGCTGGCGGTGGACCCGAAGGACGCACGCGGGCGGATCGTGCAATATGCCGACGGCGCGGACGACCTGCGCGAGGCGGCGCGCACTGCCGTCGCGGAACTTGAAAAGCTCCTGAAGCGCCGGATCGGCGCCGACGCATTCAAAAGTCTGAATGAAGGCTTGTCGCAGGACTGGGGCGCACCGGCCCTCATCGACCTGCCGCCCGCCGCCCCGTCAGGGGAAACGAAAGCCCGACGGAAAACGAAAGCCGGATAACAGGGCTTCAAACAACCGGCCTCAAGCGACCTGGTTATAGATCGCCTTGTCACCCGGATATTCGCTCCCGTCATCCTCGCCCACTTCCTGCGCGACAAGCGCATTCACCATCGCGTTGAGCCGCATGATGTTGTCGCGCTGCGCGGGATCGGCGGCGAGGTTGTTGAGTTCGTTCGGATCGGCTTCGGTATCGTAGAGTTCCAGATCGTTCAGGCGGCTGAGCGTTTCCCAGTCTTCGGGCATGTGGTGCTGCGCCGGTGCAAAGTACCGCGCAAACTTCCATCGTCCGTCATGTACGCCGCGATGCAGCCGCCGCTTCATGAGATCGAAAACCTTGTCGAGCCCGTCCACGCCCTTCGGGTAATTCGCGAAAGCGCCCAGCGGCTCCCACATGTAGGCGACCGCATAGTCGAATAGATGCCCGCGCCGATCGCGCTCGGTGGGTGCTGAGGGATCGGCGATCATGTCGGAAAGGTCGATCCCCGGCAGTCCCGGAAATTTCGCTTCTTGTTCCGCCCCCGTCATGCCCGCCAACCCCATCAGCGTCGGCGCAATGTCGACGGCGCTCATCAACCGCTTCGTCCGCCACCCGCCGGGAATGTCCGGATGCACGATGATCATCGGCACATTCACCTCCTCCCGGTAAACCGTCCCGGCCTTCTGGTGCATGCCATGCGCCGATGCGCGTTCGCCATGATCGGAGGTGTAGATGATGATCGTGTTCTCCATCTGGCCGCTTTCTTCGAGCGCCCAGAGGATCTGTTCGAGCCGCCGGTCCACGTCCCGAATGCAGTTGTAGTAATAGTTCACCAGACGGCGCCACGATGCCTCGTCGCTCCGCTCGATCTTGCCGTAGAAACCGTCGGTCTGCCGCACGATCCCGCTATGCGCTTCCGGCTTGGTGCTGAGATCGTCCTTGTAGAAACTTTCCGGCAGGTCGAACCCGTTATCGGTTTCGTAGATCGGGTCGCCCGGTTCGCGGCGGAGCGGCGCCAGCAGGTCGGGATGCAACCGGCTTTCCGACTGCGTGCCCGTCGCATCGTAGAACATGATGTCATGCGGGTTGACGAGCCCCACCACCTGAAACCACGGCTTGCCGCCCGCCTTGTCGTAGCGCGCATAATCGAAAAGCGCGCGGCCCACATCCGCTGCCGTGAAGGCGTCCGAGCGATACCCGTCCCATGTCAGCCC
>CAYSVF010000023.1:0-14094 GCA_964434415.1 uncultured Parvibaculum sp. | reverse complement strand
GCAAAGGTCAGCGCGGCGGATATTTCCAGCGGGTTCGAGGATTGGTAGGGCGCGGATTCGCCTTGTGTTTTCCGGGCCTTGCCGCGCAGATAGATGAGCCCTGTCAGGCCGAGCCCGACCGCGCAGAGGGCGAGGAGCGCAGGCATCAGCGTCAGCGCCAGCGCGCTGTTGAAGACGGCCACCACTACCAGAATCCGGACGAACATGATCGACGTCGCGAGCACGATGCCTGCCTCCGCGCTCGCCTGGGGCGGGGCTTCCTGCGCCAGCTGGCGCGAGAGCACGACGGTCGTCGCGGTCGAGGAATAGAGCCCGCCTAGCGCGGCGGAGTACATCGCGCCCGCTTTCGGGGCGAAATAGCGCTGCAGCAGATAGCTCGCATAGGAGAGCGTGCTCACCGCCACCACCGCGAGCCATACCTCGTAAGGCGTGATCGGCGTGAGCGCCGTCACCGGCTCGTTCGGCACCAGCGGCAGGATAATTCCTATGATAATCAGGAACTTGCCGAGCGTGGTGAGCTCGGTTCGTCCGACGCCGGCAGCGAAGGCGTGCAGCCGCTCGCGCGCACCGGTCAGGAGGACGACCGTCACGGCGATGCTGACGGCCACCCAGAGCGGCTGGGAGAGCGCGACGGGCCCGAGCAGGAAAACGATGAGGTTGCAGAGCGGCGCCATGATGCCGCCGTCGATGCGCGCGCCGGGCGCGGGTTCGATATCGGGTTCCGCGCGCTGCGTCTCCAGCCTTTGCCAGTAAAAAACGGCCAGCCACAGGCCGAGGATGCCGAAGCCTGTCAAAAGGGGGATGAGCGTTTCGGGCGCGAGGGCATAGAGCAGCGCGCCGGCAAGGGCGAGCAGGGGAAAGGTGCGAACGCCGCCCGGAGGTTTCAGGCGGCTGCGGCTGAAGAATTCCTCGAAGGCGAGACCGACGAAGAACCCCAGGCCGAGCACGACGATAAGCCGCTCCGGCGCCAGCAGCAGGTCGCCGCCGATATGGGCGAACGTGCCCGACAGGAGGGAACCGCTTTCCACGGGGTCGTTCATTTTGAGAGTTTGCCCTCTTCGATCAGCGTTTCGTCGAAAGGCATCACGATGTCCCTGTCAGGTTCGACGAGTTTGCCGTTCTTGCCCTCATAGTCGAGGCGGTTCAACAGGTCGCGGATCACATTGATGCGCAGAAGACGCTTCTTGTTTGCATCGATCACGGTCCATGGCGCCCATTTGGAGTGCGTACCTGTGAGCATGGCGTCGCGCGCCTTCGAATAGTCGTCCCAGTGTTTTACCGCGACCTCGTCGATGGGGGATATCTTCCATTGTTTGAGCGGATTTTCCCGGCGCTCCTTCATGCGCGCCTTCTGCTCTTTCTTCGAGATATCCAGATAGTATTTGATGAAATGGATGCCGGAGCCGATCAGCATGTTTTCGTAAAAGGGGACCTGCTCCATGAAACGCTCGTAGTCGGTATCGCTGCAAAAGCCCATGACGCGTTCGACACCTGCCCGGTTGTACCAGGAGCGGTTGAAGAGAACCATTTCGCCCGCGGCGGGCAGATGTTCGGTGTAGCGCTGGAAATACCACTCCGTCGTTTCGCGGTCCGACGGTTTGCCGAGCGCCACGACGCGGGTTTCGCGCGGGGACAAGTGCTGGGTGACCCGCTTGATCGTGCCGTCCTTGCCGGCCGCGTCGCGTCCCTCGAAGAGAACCAGCACGCGGCGATTATTGGCGATGATGTCTTTCTGGAGTTTCACCAGCTCGACCTGAAGCTCGTAGAGCTCGTGCTTGTAGACGCCGTGGCGCATGCCATGACGCTCTTCGCCGTCATCGTCGGGCGAGGATTTGTCCTTGTTTTTGCTCACCGGTTCGGCCTCCCGCGCTTTGGTTCTGGCGACAAGACTAGTCCCTGATCGGCGGCGGGTATAGCAAGCCCGTCGCCGCGTCGTGCGAGCGGGGTTGCGCCATGTCGCGCCCTTCACTAAATGTTATGTTATAACATTTCAAACGAGGGTGATTGTGCAGACTGAAACATGGCAACCGACAAGGCTTTGCCGCGGCGCGGGGGCCGTACTGGCCCTTATTCTTGCGTCCGGCGGGCAGGCGCAGGCTGCAGATGCTGCGGGCGACGATACGCAGAGCGAAGCGCCGCCCATTGTCGTGACGGCTTCTCCCTTGCCGATCCGCCTCGACGATCTGGCGGCGCCGACCATCAATCTCGCGCAGGCGATGCCTCTGTCAGAGCCCGATAAAGGGCTGGATCAGGCGCGCTGCGACGCTTTTCAAACGGATCGGACCTTCTGTCAGAGCAAGGCAGATGCATTCCTCGCCTTCCTCGATGGTCAGGCCGTGCATGTCGGCTTCGTTTTTTTCCTCGATATCGCCCCGCGCAAAGCGGCCATGCGGATCCTTGAAGGCGCCTTTGAGGACAAGGGTCAGCTCGGTGCCGCGGTGACCGTGAACGGGGATTTCCGTCCCCGGCCTTGCCCTGAGCATCCAGACGCGTTGGTCGCCGGGGCCGCGCCAGAGCATGACTTTCTTCATGCCCGGTCCCATGAACGACCAGTCGAGGTCTTCGACATCATCCACGCCCAGCCATTCGCGCAAGGGGGCGGGCAGCACGCGGTCGGTGGTTGCGGGCGGCGGGGCCGGCCGGACCGGCTGTTTGCCGGGTACCGGTTCGTCGATCCGCGACAGAACCGCCGCCAGCGCATCCGGCGCCATGGCCGTGCCCGTCTCGCCTTCCAGCAGCGAGCCGCCAATAGCTTCGGCCGCCTCCACGGTGCGGGCCGCGTCCGGACGATAGCTCATATGAGACGCCACGAGCACTGCCTCGCCTTCGCTCAGCGTGCCGGCTGCGTATTCCATGATCCACTCGTCGCCCAGACGATGTGTGATCTCGTTATGCTCGACGGTTGCCGCGCACATCACTGCAAATCCTCCAAAGCCGTACGTAAACGACCGAATGCCAGTCTCATTCTCGATTTCACCGTGCCGAGCGGGATACCCAACTGCTCGGCGATTTCCGAATGCGCCTTGCCTTCCATGAAGGAGAGCATGACGACTTCCGCCTGATCCGGCGGCAGCTCCTTAAGGGCCGCCTGCACCCTGTCGCCGGTCTGCCGGCTTATCACCTCGTTATCGGCCTGAGGCGGGTCTTCCGGAACCAGCATGGGGTCGGCTGGATCGAGGTCGGCCCGCTTTTCGCGGCGAACGCGGTCGATGAAGCGGTTCCGCGCGATGGTGAATATCCAGGTTCCCACCGCCGCCTTGGCCGGGTCGTATTGCGCGGCCTTGCGCCAGACCGTTAGCATCACCTCTTGTGCGATATCCTCGGCAAGCTTCTCGTCGACCCTGAGGCGCATCAGGTAGGACTTCACGCGCGGTGCGTAATAGCCGAAGAGTTCTGCAAAAGCCGTCCGGTCGGCGCGATCCACGATCGCAGCGATATATCCCGCCATTTCCTCGGCGCTCGCGTCCGAGGAAGGCGATGCCGGGCTTTCGCGATCCATTCGCTCCAACTTCCTCAATCTCGTCCGCTTTGCGGGGCGTGCGATCCGGGTCCGGCCGATATCTATCGCGGCGATCATCTGCATGATCCGGATACGGGCCTGCTTTCAGGCTGGATCACCGGCGAGCCGCCTTTTCGACCTGATTTCAGGACGATCCTAAGCGTTCGAATAAGGATGACAACAGGCGGGATGCGCGGAGGGGCCCCAGGGCAGCGGCTGGACTGATCCGACACAGGCCCGGTTGCGTAGGACAAGACAGTGCCGAGGCGGACGGCTTTCCTTCCGCCGGACATTCATTTCAGGGGCTTTCATGGCGCCATTCGACGATCAAGCATTCAGCGGCCCGATTTCGGGTAAACCCTTGCGGATCGCGGTGGTTGGCAGCGGGATCTCCGGCCTTTCGGCGGCCTGGCTCCTCTCGAAATCGCATGACGTGACCGTCTTCGAAAAGGGCGAGCGGCCCGGAGGGCATTCGAATACGCTGGTGGCGCCCTGCCCCGAGGGCGATGTTCCGGTCGATACGGGCTTCATCGTCTACAATGAGGCCAACTACCCCAACCTCACCGCCCTGTTTCAGCATCTCGGCGTAGCCACCTGCCCGAGCAACATGTCGTTTTCCGCCTCACTGCCGGCGGCAGGCGGGGGCAGGTTCGAATATTCCGGGTCGGGGCTTGGCGGCCTTTTCGGCGACCGGCGCAACCTTGTCCGGCCCCGCATGTGGCGGATGATCCGGGACATTGTCCGTCTCTATCGCGGCGCGCCGGAGCTGATGGGAGAAGAGGGGCTGGAGCACAAATCGCTTGGTGCCTTCCTGTCGGAAAAAGGATTTTCACGCGCGCTCAGGGACGACCATCTGCTGCCCATGTGCGCGGCGATCTGGTCGCTGCCTCTGGAGCGGGTTGAGCAGTTTCCTGCACTGTCCTTTCTGAGGTTCTTCAACAATCACGGGCTGATGCGTCTGACGGACCGCCCTGTCTGGCGAACCGTCGAGGGCGGGTCGCGCGAATATGTGAAGGCGCTGTGCGCGCCGCTCGGCGACCGGGTCCAGACGGGGCGCGGCGTTAGACAGATCGTCCGCGAAGGCCCCGGTGTCGCCATCACGGATGTGCACGGGCGTACCGAGCGCTTCGATCGGGTGGTCGTGGCCGCCCATAGCGACGAGGCGCTGGGCATGCTGGGCGATGCCGATGAGACGGAAAGGCGGCTGTTGGGGGCGATGCCTTACCAGCGCAATATCGCCTGGCTTCACAGCGACCCGTCTTTCATGCCCCGCCAGAAGCGCGTCTGGGCAAGCTGGAATTATATGGGCGGCGGCGACGCGCCGGTCTGTGTGACATACTGGATGAACAGGCTTCAGCCGCTTCCCACGGAGAGGCAGCTTTTTGTGACCCTCAATCCGACACGCGATCCCGCGCCGGCGAATGCGATTGCCCGTATCGAATATGACCACCCGGTCTACGATGCGGGGGCGATCGCCGCGCAACAGGCCTTGTGGTCGCTTCAGGGGCGGCGAAATACCTGGTTTTGCGGTGCTTATTTCGGATCGGGTTTTCATGAGGACGGCTTGCAGGCCGGGCTCGCCGTGGCAGAGGAACTTGGCGGCGTGCAGCGGCCGTGGCAGGTGGAAAGCGCGTCGTCCCGCATCTATCGGGCGGCGCCCCTGGAAGGGGTGGCGGCGTGACGGGTGAGACGGCAGGCGGGTGGCGGTCGCGCCTTTATGCCGGCTCCGTTTTTCACAGGCGGCTCCGGCCGCGCCGTCATGAGCTGCGCTACGGCGTCTTCTATATGCTTCTCGACCTGGACGAACTGGATGGCCTCGACCGGGGCCTTGCCGGATTTGCCCATAACCGCTTTGGGCCGGTGTCGTTTTACGATTGCGACCATGGCGGGGGCGACGGTCGCCCGTTGCGGCAATGGCTCGAAGGCCAATTGCAGCGTGCCGGTCTATCCGTGCAGGGGGGGCGGGTCGAGATTCTCACCATGCCCCGCATTTTCGGCTATGCGTTCAATCCGCTGTCGATCTGGTTCTGCCGGGACGGCAACGACCGTCTGATTGCGGTTCTCTATGAGGTCCGCAATACGTTCGGCGACCGCCATTGCTATCTGTTTCCCGTTGAGCCCGGTGAAAGCCCAATCGAGCAGCGCTGCGACAAGGCGTTCTATGTCTCGCCCTTCATGGCGGTTGACGGCGAATATCGTTTTCGTCTGGTGGAACCGGATGCGCGGGTTTCCCTGACGATCCGTGAAAGCGATGCAGAGGGCGTGCTTCTGACGGCAAGTTTCGCCGGCGAGGTTAAGCCGCTATCCGCCGCCGGTCTTGCCGTAATGCTGCTGCGCTATCCTCTGCTGACGCTCAAGGTGGTGGCGGGGATTCACTGGGAAGCGCTGAAACTACTCGCCAAGGGTCTGCGTTTCCGGCCGCGTCCAGCAGCGCCAGCGAGCCCTGTGACGGTGATTTCTCCCGGATTTCGGCGCTGAAACCCCATGTCCCGTTCTGGGGCGCTCCCGATATGAACAATTTTATCTACGTAACCTATTCTTAGGAGCGACTTCCTATAACTGGCCTATGTCGTGCGCAAACTCTGCAGAAAGCGGACTGTTTGCGCCAGGGAATAGGTGCGATGCATAGAGAAGACGGGCCAGACCGCACAGAAAGTGGGGCGTCGGGTCTCAGCGGTACCGGCCGAGGCCATGCAGACGCGAAGGCTGTCCAGACCAGCTCAGGGCAGCCCGTTGGCGTGCGCTCTATGTTTTCCCGTCTCAATATTTGGGGCCGTTCAAGCTATCTGACGCTCCGGACGAAAGTCGTTCTCATCGTCACGCTTATCGGCGCGGCTCTTATCCTGTTTGCGGCTGTCTTCACCGGCTTGAATTTCAGGCACAATGTGAACATGGAAGCCCGCGCGCATGTGGATATCGCGCTGGGTGTGCTCGACCAGGCAATCGTCCGGACACAATCCTTCCGCACACTGGCGCCTGTCCTGGATGCCGTGTCGGGCTCGCCTGCCGTTACCGCCGTTGCCATCGGGACGCAGCAGGGCCAGGTGCTTGCCTATGAAGGGCACCAGCCGATCAATCGGCGGATCCTTGCCAAACGATTTGTCGAAGCGGGCCGTAATTTCGATCGTAGGCGGTCAAGCGGTGTCGAGGCGGTGGGACCAGTCCAGAACGGTATTCAGGATTACGCGGTTCCTGTCGTGTTGCCGGGTGGGGCGGCGAGCGGCGTTGCGATTTTCAGCATCGATATAAATCTGATCGAGCAGTCGCAGATTGCCAATGCCATGTCGACAATGAGCTGGCTGTTTGTCCTTATCATTGTTTCCATCCTGACGATCTCACTCATTTTGCATCGTGTGGTGGTTGCCCCTATCGAGGCGCTGAGTGGATTCGTTGGAAATAAGAAGCGTCCGCCCAGGCCCGCGATCGGTATGCAGGATGAAATCAGCGTCGTTACGCGCGCCCTGTCGGATGCATTCGACGATTCCGATGCGAAAGAAGAGATGCTGCAGCGGCTTGCGTCCACCGACGGTTTGACATCGCTCGGCAATCGGGGATGGTTCAAACGATCCATGGCGGAGGCGATCGCGGATCATCGCGAGGACCGTTCGCTGGTCGGCGTTCTGGTGTTCAACATCGACAAGTTCAAGGACGTCAACGACACGCTCGGACATGATGCGGGCGACAGGCTTTTGCAGCGGACTGCGGATATCCTGAAAGGCTGTACACGCGACGGCGACAAGATTGCGCGTATCGGTGGCGATGAGTTCGGCCTGATCCTTCCGGGGCTTCGCAGTGCCGATGAGGCGCTCGACCTTTCCTATCGTTTCATCCGGGCGGTGGGGGCACCCATTCGCTTCGGGCCGCATGAGCTGCAGCCGAGCTGCAGCGCCGGCATTACTCTCTTTCCGCAGGACGGCCGCGACCCGGATACGCTGTTGAAGAATGCCGACCTTGCGCTTTCCCGGGCCAAGATGGAAGGCAGCGGGATGAGCCTTCTCTATCGTCACGAGCTTCACCTGCGTGTCATCGAGCGCAATTCGATCGAGCGCGATTTGCGCGCGGCCATCCGGCAAGGCGATCTCGAACTCTTCTATCAGCCCAAGGTGGATGTCGCTTCGCAGAAGATTGCAGGCGCTGAGGCTCTGGTTCGCTGGCGCCATCCCGAACGCGGCTATATCCCGCCGGATGTCTTCATACCGGTCGCCGAGAAGAGCGGCTTTATCGGCGAACTCACCAAATGGGTGATGAACGAGGCCTGCCGCCAGATCCGCCACTGGCAGGATATGGGGCTGACGCGCGTTACCGTGGCCGTCAATGTGTCGGCAGGGGATCTGCGTCGTCCGGACCTCACCGACATGATCGCCAACATGCTGGTGAAGCATGCCGTCTCGCCGCAATATCTCGAGCTGGAAGTTACCGAGAGCATGGTGATGCAGGACGTCGATATGGTGATCGGCACGCTACGCCGCCTGCGCAGTCTCGGGATAGGGATCGGAATCGACGATTTCGGCACGGGCTATTCCTCGCTCGCTTATCTTAAGCGGTTTCCGGTGCAGCGTTTGAAGATCGACCGCAGCTTCGTGCGTGACCTCAGTGCCTTCGGCGAGGGGCGGGTCATCCCCAAGGTGATCATCGATCTTGCCCATGCGCTCAGTGTGAAGGTCGTTGCCGAAGGCGTGGAGACGGCCGAACAGCTTCATGCTCTTGCAGAGCTTGGCTGCGACGAGGCCCAGGGCTATTTCCTCGGCCGCCCGATGCCGTGCGACGAATTCGAGGCTTTCCTGCAAAACTCGCCCGTGGCGCGGGATACGCAGTCAACGCAGGAAGAGCAGGCAGCTGTGCGGCTGCCTTCGGTCGGCGGCAGCGCGGCCTGAGTCTTTCACGACAAAATCGTCCTTCCCTACAAGTTGACGCAAGGTCCGGCGCGATATTGCCGGGGTGTGTGGATTCCGCGATCTTCCGCGCTAAACTCCCCGCCGACAACAAACGCGCCGGGCCGCAATTCGCTTTGTGAAGTCCGGCCGGCAAGCAGGGAGTAGAGGTATGGACCTCGCATACGGGCCCGAATATGAGGCCTTCCGCGAAGAGGTGCGCCAGTTTATCGCCAAACATCGCAAGGATGCGCCGGAACGTATGCGCGTAGCGCGTCCGGACGCGGAGTGGAAGGCGTGGCAGCAGCTTCTGATCGAGAACGGTTATGCCGCCCGGACCATTCCGACGGAATATGGCGGTTATGGCGGGGAGCCGGATATTCTCAAGTCGCGCATCATCGCAGAGGAGTTCACCGCCGCCGGCCTGCCGCTCGGACTTGCGAACCAGGGCATTTCCATGTTCGTGCCGACGCTCCTGGAACTCGGGACGCCTGAGCAGAAGCAGAAGTGGATCGAGCCGACGCTGAAGGGCGAGGTGGTGTGGTGCCAGGGATATTCGGAACCCGGGTCGGGTTCCGATCTTGCCTCGCTGCAGACGAAGGCGACCGAAGACGGCGATGATTTCGTCATCAATGGCCAGAAGATCTGGACCTCGACGGCCAAAGATGCCGACATGATCTTCTGCCTCGTGCGTACAGAGCCCGATGCGCCGAAGCACCAGGGGATTTCCTATCTCATCTTCTCCATGGACACACCGGGCATCGAGGTGCGCCCGCTGAAGACCATGACAGGCGCAGCGGAATTCAACGAAGTCTTCTTCACCGATGTGCGCGTGCCGAAGAACCAGATCGTCGGCGAGCGCGGACAGGGCTGGTTTGTCGCCAATGCCACGCTCAAGCATGAGCGCGGCATGCTGGGCGATCCGAACCAGGCAGGCACGCGGCTGAAAGAGATCGTCGATCTCATGCAGACCGAGACGATGGATGGGCAGAAGCTTATCGACCATCCGCTCTATCGCGACCGGCTGGTAGATCTGCAATCTCGCGTCTATGCGATGCAGTTCCACGGGCTACGCCTGCTGACGGCGGCCTCCAAGGGCGAGGATCCGGGGATTGCACGGCTGATCGTCAAGTTGCAGGGCTGCGAGATCAATCATCAGCTTGCTGCTCTCGCCATTGATGCGCTGGGCGAGCTGGGGGTGCTTTACGGCAAACGCCCGCATCTGCGCGCCTGGGGCTCGTGGCAAAGCCGCTACATGTTCGATCTTGGCCTCATCATCGGCGGCGGGACGGCTCAGATTCAGAAAAACATCATTTCGGAACGCGGCCTCGACATGCCGCGCGAACCGAAACCCGCCAAAGCGTAAAGGGAGGCTCCATCCATGGAATTCGGATTGTCTGAAGATCAGCGCATGCTGCAGGACAGCCTCAACGGCACGCTGGAACGCGTCTGCCCGCTGGAGCGGGTGCGCAAGGCCGCCGAGGGTGGCGAGGCAATGGCCGACGATGTCTGGACGGCGCTTACCGAACTCGGTGTGCCCGGCATGATCGTGCCGGAAGCGCAAGGCGGGCTCGGGCTCGCTCTGCTCGATGCGGCGTTGGTGTCGGAAATGCTGGGCCGTCATGTAGCACCGGTGCCTTTCATTGCCACGGCCGTCATGGCGCCGCTGGCGCTGATGCGGGCGGGGTCGACGGCACAGCAGGAGGAATGGCTGCCCAAGCTTGCTTCGGGAGAGGTTATCGCCTCTGTCGCGATTGCTGAAAAGGTATCCGGCGCGCGCGAGGATGCGGGCGTCACGGCAAGCTCAACGGCAAGGCCTATTTTGCGATGGATTTCGGCAAGGCCGGTCTCTTTGTCGTCGCCGACAGGGATGGCGGACTGCATCTCGTGAAAGGCGATGCCAAGGGGCTCACCAGGGTCGGGCTTACCAGCATCGATCTCACGCGCTCGCTGGGCGAATTGCAGTTCGACGATGCGGAAGCCGAACCGCTCTCCGGCGATACGGCGGGCGCGCTCAACGCCATGCGGGATGCGGGCCGCATCATGCTCGCCGCCGACACGCTCGGCACGGGCTGGATGATGATCGACAAGGCTGTCGAATACGCCAAGGAGCGTAAGCAGTTCGGGCGCGTTATCGGTTCCTTCCAGGCAGTGAAGCATATGTGCGCTGAAATGGCGGCAGAACTCGAACCCTGCCGTTCGCTTGTCTGGTATGCCGCGCATGCCTTCGACGAGATGCCGAAGGAAGCGCCGTTGATGGCGGCGCATGCCAAGTCGCTGACTTCCGATGTGGGCCGCTTCGTGGCGCGCACCGCCACGGAAGTTCATGGCGGCATGGGCTTTACCGATCTTCTCGGGCTTCATTATTGGTTCAAGAGAATCGGGCTTAATCGCCAGCTTCTGGGCGCGCCGGAGCGCGTCCGCCGGGAAGCGGCGGTCATGCAGGGCTGGGCGGCGGATTAAGCCGCCCCGACAGGGGGAACGATGACGGAGAAGGCAGCGCAGGGCACGATCGGCGAAGTCTTCTCCACCTTCCTCAAGCTGGGCCTTACTTCATTCGGCGGACCGGTTGCGCATCTGGGATATTTTCGCGCCGAGATCGTCGAAAAGCGGGGATGGCTCGACGACCGGGCCTATGCCGACCTTGTCGCGCTTTGCCAGTTTCTGCCAGGTCCGGCGAGTAGCCAGGTCGGCATGGGGCTCGGCCTCATGCGGGCGGGCGCCGGCGGTATGCTGGCGGCATGGCTTGCCTTCACCCTGCCATCGGCCATCGCGCTCATGTTCGCCGCTTTCGGGGCGGCGGCGCTTGAGGGCGACATCGGCCAGGGCGTGCTGAGCGGGCTCAAGATCGTGGCCGTTGCCGTGGTCGCGCAGGCCGTGCTGCAGATGGCCCGCAATCTGGCGCCCGACGCACCGCGTGCCACTCTCGCGGTAGCTGCGGCGGTGGCAATGCTCATCATGCCATCCACGCTGATACAACTTGCGGTGCTGGCGGGGGCGGCGCTGATCGGGCTTGTCGTGCTGAAACCGGAAAAGATCGAGGACTGGCCGCCGCTTGCCGCGCCAGTGTCGCCGGTGGTTTCAATCCTGTGTCTCGCGTTGTTCTTCGGTCTGCTCGCAGGTCTGCCGCTTCTCGCGCAGGGAGGAGAACCGTTGCTTCGCCTAGCCGACATTTTTTACCGGGCAGGTGCGCTTGTGTTCGGTGGCGGACATGTCGTGCTGCCACTGCTGGAAGCCGACCTGGTGCCGCGCGGGCTCATCTCGCAGGACAATTTCCTTGCCGGCTACGGTATGGCGCAGGCGGTGCCCGGGCCGCTCTTCACCTTTTCGGCCTATGTCGGCGCCGCTGTGAACGATGTGGCCCGGCCGGTTCTCGCCGCCGCGGTCTGCCTCGTCGCCATGTTCCTGCCGAGCTTCCTGCTGGTGCCGGGCGTCCTGCCCTTCTGGTCGAAGCTGTCGCGCTTTACCGCGGCGCGGGCGGCGCTGATGGGTGTCAATGCCGGCGTGGTCGGGCTTCTCGCCGCCGCGCTTTACATGCCTGTCTTCACCAGCGCGATCTCAGGTGGAGCGGAAGCCGCGCTGGCGCTGGGGGCCTGGATGGCCCTCGCCATATGGAAGTTACCCCCCTGGGCGGTGGTGGTGGCGAGTGCGGCCATTGGAGGGGTTGCCTTGTGATACCGCTTGTGTGAAGCCCGCTTCCGGCAGAAAGTCGCGCCGGTTGTTCTGACGGGGTTGGGCCATGGTCGACATCGGTTACATCGCAGCATTTCTCACCACGGTCGCTTTCGTGCCGCAGGCAGTGAAGACGATCCGCACACGCGATACGTCAGGCATCTCGCTTGCCATGTATGTGTGCCTCACCATCGGCATCTTCCTCTGGTTGTTGCACGGGCTGAACCTGGGTGACGGGCCGCTGATCGGTGCGAACGCGCTGACCCTGTTTCTCGCGGTGCCGATCCTCGTCATCACGGCGATCAACAGCCGCCGTGAGAAGAAACGGGCGTTGAAGTAGACCGAAGTCTATTTTCCCTTGCGCGAGTGGTCTCCCGCTGCTTCCATAGCGGCAACAAGAAAACAAGGGAGGAGACCATGCGCGCTGCCGTGTTCCGCAAGGGCGATCTATATGTCGATGAAATACCGGCTCCCGAACCGGAAACGGGTCAGGTGCTGGTGAAGACGCTGGCCTGCGGTATCTGCGGGTCGGATCTGCATGCGTTTCACCACGCGCATCATATGGTCGATGCGGCCAAGCGCTCCGGCTCCAACTTCGTGATGGACCTCAACAAGGACATCGTGTTCGGCCATGAATTCTGCGCCGAGGTGCTGGACCACGGACCGGGCACAGAGAAGAAATTCAAGCCCGGCACGCGCGTCTGCTCCATGCCGCTCGCCGTCTATATGAACGGCGACAAGGCCAATGTGCAGCCGGTCGGATATTCGAATGTCGCGCCTGGCGGTTTCGCCGAGCAGATGGTGCTGAACGAGCTGCTGCTGCTCGAAGTGCCCAACGGCCTGCCGACCGATCATGCCGCGCTGACCGAGCCCATGGCGGTCGGCTGGCATGCCGTGGAGAAGGCAAACCTGACCGGCGAGGAGGTGCCGCTGGTGGTGGGTTGCGGGCCGGTGGGCCTTGCCGTTATCGCCGGTCTCAAGATCAAGGGTGTGGGGCCTATCGTTGCTGCAGATTTCAGCCCGGCACGCCGGGCGCTGGCGGAAAAGATGGGCGCCGATGTCGTCATCGATCCGGCCGATCATTCCGCCTATACCGATTGGTCGGAGCGCACGCTGCCCGAGGGCTACGATCCGCAGAGCCTGCTCTCGGTGATGGGGATGGGGCCGCAGCCCAAGCCCGGCGTGATCTTCGAATGCGTCGGTGTGCCCGGCGTCATCCAGCAGATCTTCGAAGGGGCGATGCGGCATACGCGCGTTGTCGTGGTCGGCGTCTGCATGGAGCATGACCGCTTCGAGCCCTTCTTCGGCATCAACAAGGAACTCAATGTGCAGTTCGTGCTGGGGTATACGCCGGAGGAATTCGCGCTGACGCTCCAGCATATCGCCGAGGGCCAGATCGATGTCTCGCCGATGATTACGGGCAAGGTGGCGGTGGAAGAAGTGCGCCATGCCTTCGAAGAACTTGGTAATCCGGAAAAACATGCCAAGGTGCTGGTTGAGCCCTGGCGCTGAGCTGTGAGCCTAGTCGCCATTCGTCGGGCGGCGTCGCATCTTCTTGATGTCGCCGTGACGTTTCTTGTGTTCGAGATGGCGCTTTTTCGAGGCACGCGTCGGCCTTGTCGGTATTCGGGGGCGCGGCGGAACGGCCGCTTCCCGGATGAGCGCCAACAGCCTGCCGATCGCATCCTTGCGGTTTTCTTCCTGTGTGCGGTAACGGTTCGCAGTGATGACGATGACGCCGTCGCGGGTCAGCTTGCCGCCTGCGAGTTTCTGGAGGCGGTTACGAACGGCCGGGGGCAGAGAAGGCGAGTGGCGGGCGTCGAAGCGAAGCTGCGCGGCGGTCGCGACCTTGTTGACGTTTTGCCCGCCGGGACCGCCCGAGCGGATGAAGCTCAGGACGATCTCCTCGTCTGCGAGCGTGAGCTTTTCCGTGACATCAATCATGCGAGCGGATCAGGCCGCGGGCGGCGCCGTGTCTGCAAAGGACGGCCGCTTCGCGATGTCCTCCCACCAGCCTGCGATCTCTCGGTAGCTCTTTCGCCATTCCAGGGC
>CAYSVF010000022.1:3317-14103 GCA_964434415.1 uncultured Parvibaculum sp. | reverse complement strand
GTCTGGATGGAAGGGGCAGGCGATGACGAGATCGAAGCCCGCGTCGCGTTCGGCCAATTGCCGGGCGATTTCCGCTTCGACCGCTTCAAGCGCCTCCAGGCTGATGCGCCCCCGGGCCATGCCGGACTGGTTGGTCGGGCAGACAAGGGCGAGTTTTGCCTCATGGGCCCATTGCATCAGTTCGCCCGCGCCGTCTTCCAGTGCGACATCTTCAGGGGTTGCCAGATAATTCCGTTCGGCGACCACCACGCCGTCCCGGTCGAGAAACAGGGCGGGGCGGCCCGGCATGGGCCGGGGTCTCTCGGTCGATATCCAGATTCCATTGTCGAGGAGCATGGGATGCGCGGTATGCGTATGGGGAATGGGCGCGCATTTTGCCCCGATTTTCCGGAGCAGGCCAGCAAGGCCGTGTGTCGTCGAATTTAATGCTAAGTAAGACTGTGAATGCTATATGCGTTTCTGCCTCTGCGAAGGCGGAGAGGCCCCGTTCCCAACGATAAACCGGGCATTATTCCCGTGGGCGAGATATGAGCGACATTTCAAGACAGGTTCAGGTCGGCGCATTGAGCGGTGCGCGTGTCGTCTGCGTCGGGGATGTGATGCTCGACCGTTTCGTCTATGGGCAGGTGGAGCGGATTTCGCCCGAAGCGCCTATTCCGGTTCTCAGGGTTCGCGACGAGAGGTCGATGCCGGGCGGCGCGGGCAATGTGGTGCGCAACCTCGCGGCGCTGGATGCGACTGTCTCCTTCGTTTCGGTTGTGGGCGATGACGAGGCGGGCCGCTCCCTTTCGGAGATTTTCGACGAACTGCCCGGCGTGACGGCGGATCTTGTGGCCGATCCCGGCCGCCCGACCACGATCAAGACGCGGTATATTTCGATGGGCCAGCAAATGCTGCGCGCCGACAGGGAGACCGTGGAGGCGATCGCCGACGAAACCGCCGATGTCGTCGTGGCCGCCGTTACCCGGCATCTTCCGAGGGCGGACATTCTGGTTCTTTCCGACTATGGAAAGGGCGTCTTCACGCCTTATGTCTGCGAGGTGGTGATCAAGGCTGCGAGGGAAGCGGGCGTGCCGGTGCTGGTCGATCCCAAGGGACGCGACTATGGGCGCTATCGCGGTGCCGATGTGATCACGCCGAACCGGCAGGAGCTGGCCGAAGCGAGCGGCATGCCGGTGGATAGCGACGCGGCGGTTATCGCCGCGGCGCGGGCCGTCATGGATGAAGCCGGCATTGGTGCGGTCGTTGCGACGCGCAGCGAGGACGGCATGTCCGTGGTGAGCGGCAAGGGTGATGCGATCCATTTTCCCGCCGAGGCGAGAGAGGTTTTCGACGTGTCCGGCGCGGGTGATACGGTTGTCGCCACGCTGGCGGCGGCGCGGGCTGGCGGGCTTTCGCTGCCACAGGCGGCGCTTCTCGCCAATGCGGCGGCGGGGATTGTCGTCGGCAAGGTGGGCACGGCGGTCGTCTATCGCGAAGAGCTCGAGGCGAAGCTTCGCGACGAGGAGCTGTCGAGTATCGAGGAACAGGTGGTCGGGCTGCCCACGGCCTGCGATCTGGTGGCCGGCTGGCAGGCGGCAGACCTGCAGGTCGGGTTTACCAATGGCTGTTTCGATCTGCTGCATCCGGGCCATGTCACGCTGCTGGAGAAATCGCGCGCGCTTTGCGACCGGCTTGTCGTCGGTCTGAACAGCGATGCCTCGGTGAAGCGGCTCAAAGGACCGGATCGGCCCGTGCAACCCGATATTGCGCGGGCAACCGTGCTGGCAGCGCTGGGCTCCGTCGATCTCGTGGTGATTTTCGAGGAAGACACGCCTGCCGAACTGATCGAAGCCTTGCGTCCCGACGTGCTGATCAAGGGCGGCGACTATACCGTCGAGACGATTGTCGGCGCCGAGTTCGTGAAGGCGCAGGGCGGCCGTGTCGAGATCATCGATCTGGTGCCTGGCTTTTCGACGACGCAGACCATCGAAAAACTCGGAAAATAGGTCCGCGCCTATTCCTCCACGAGTCCCAGCTTCTGCTCGATGGCCGCGCACAGCATGTGGCCGAGCGTGATGTGCATCTCCTGGATGCGGGCCGTGGTGCGCGAGGGAACTTCAAGAATGTGATCGGTGAGGTCCTTCATGGGGCCGCCGTCCGCCCCGGTCAGCCCGATGGTGACCATGCCTTGCGCCTTCGCCCTGTCGAGCGCGCGCAGCACGTTGGGGCTTTTACCCGAGGTCGAGATGCCGACGGCAACGTCGCCCGGCCGGCCCAGAGCCTCGATCTGGCGTGCAAAGACCTCTTCATAGCCCATGTCGTTGGCCGCTGCGGTCAGCACCGAGCTGTCGGTGGTGATGGCGATGGCGGCGATGGCCGGACGGTCCTTGACGTAGCGCACGGAAAGCTCGGTCGCGAGATGCTGGGCATCCGAGGCGCTGCCGCCATTGCCGAAGAACATGATCTTGCCGCCCCCTGAGATCGCCTCCACGCAGGAAGCGGCCGCATGGGCGAACTCCTCTTCCAGCGCATCCATCTCCTCCATCACGCGACGGTGCTCGGCAAGGTTGTCCTGGAAGATCGTTGAGAAGAGCATTCTCTGGGTCTCTCGATGGTTTGTGTCTCGGGTCCCCAATCTATCCAATGCGGAGGCAAGAGGCGAGGCCAAGGAAGGCGCTCTGGCCATCGAGGGGCGCGGCGGAACCAAAATGAACCCGACTCCCATATGCGAGCGCGGTCGGCCTGCTACTGATTCCAGATTGGATCGCGAGCCGGGAGGGTCGACCTTGAGTATTGCCGACAACAAATCATCCCCTGAAAAACTGCCGCCAGAGAAACTGTCGTCCGAAAAAGCGTCATCCGACAAGTCCCCGTCCGAAGCGAGACAAGCGGCCGGCGCCGAGCACCGGTCTGCGAATGTCCACGTTCTGCGGGCCGGCAATGAAGACATTGTGGTCGGCGACAACAGTTCGCTGGAAGGGTCTTTCGATACGAACGGTTCGATGTTCGTGGACGGGCTCGTCCGGCGGGCCGAATTGCGCGCCAATCTCCTCTCGATCAGTGCCTCCGGGCGCGTCGAGGGCGAGGCCTTTGTTCAGCGGGCGGAGATCGCCGGCGAGTTCGAAGGAACGCTGAATTGCGCGGGCGAGATCATCATGCGGTCCACCGGCCGTGTCAGCGGTCACATCACCTGCGGACAGCTGGTCACTCATCGCGGGGCCGGTGTCGATGCGCATATCAGTGTCACGGGCGTCGAGGCCCTTGGCGAGGCACAGCCCGGCTCGTCGCCCGGTTCCTTGCGCGAGGCCGGCCGGCGGCGTTTCAGGCCCTCGCTGCGCTGGCATATGCGCCAGATGGCGCCGATCATGTTCGGCGTCATCATCGCGCTGGGCTCCATCGGCCTTCTCTCCCTGATGCCCTAGGCGCCTGATGCTCGATTGCGCCTGATTTCAGGGCCTGATCCCGATATCTCCGGGTGCATGAACTGGCGGAACACTCAGTCTTTATCTTGCACTTTCAACGCATGGGCGAACCATGTGTGCACGGACCGGATGCCGGGCGTGCCCAATAGGTTCTTGCGGTGAAAGGAATGCGGCTGAAGCTGGCATTTGAACGAACCCCGTGTCTCGCTCGTCGAACCACTTCGAGCGTGATGGAGGTCGATGGTTTCGGCCGGGCCTTCGACAAAAGTATCGCCACCCACGACAGCAGCGGCTCCTGAAAATATGACGAGCTTCAGCGCTACATGTTCAATCTGTGTGAGGAAAACAGCGTTTATCCGGGCTATTACACTGAGAAAGTCGTCGAGGCCTATGCGACAGGGTGCATTCCCATCGGTTGGGCGAATCCGAACATCGACGCCGATTTCTATGTCGGCGTTTTGGCCAACAGCGTCTCCTTTGCCAAGGCAGGATATGCAAAGGGAATGGCGTAGGCGGTCGTCCCCGAGAAGCTGAGCGGCTCGTTGAGGTGTCGCTGCTGGGCACGGCGCCAAGCCTGGAGCCGCTCGTGCGTTTCATCGAGAAAGTCGTTTGCGTGAGCCGATGACAGCGACACTAGGATGGCGGAAGTCTGTGCCTTGCCGCCGGATTTCCGGAGATATGCGAGAAGCCCCGTCGTTCAGGGCGGGGAGGGAAGCGCGGTGGGTAGGGCCTTGAGAGCCCGAAATCGCTGACTATTTTCTTTTGGTCGGCGCGAGAACCAAGCGTCGGCTTGCACGACCAGGGCCGGAACGCGGCCTTCGGGGAGGGCGCCGGTTGCGGGCCCATCGAACCGGGAATCTCGTCAGAATGCACTCGCTGCGGCCTGATGCAAAAATCCCCCTTCTTGAGGTGGGGAAGACGTTATAGCCCAAATGGATCATGCGGGCAGAACTGCGATTTCACTAGGTTGACCCTCGTTTTCCGGACCCCCTTGGCGACTCGGGCTTCCGGATAAGTGATTGATGTGACGGGGGTGACATAGATGAATATCGGGAAAGCTTCCCTGCGCCGGGTTGGGTCCCGCCGCGGGACCGTGCCGCTCGGGCGAGGGATGGCGCGGCCTTTGATGCGTTCGGGCCTGCTGGGCGCGGGACTGGCTATCGCGGCGGCACTTTCTGCTGCCGGGATTGCCGCTGCGGGTACGCTTGAGGATGCGCAGGCGCAGATCGACAAGGGGAATGGGCCGGCGGCCTACAGGATATTGAAGCCCGAAGAACGGGCCCGGGCGGGCGAGCCGGACTTTGATTATGCGCTGGGCCTTGCCGCCATGGATAGCGGCAAGCCGGCGGAGGCTGCCGCCGCTTTCGAGCGGGTTCTGGCAGTCGATCCCGATCATCTGCAGGCGAGGGCGGAGCTGGGACGCGCCTATATCGCGCTCAACGAGCCGGAGGCGGCACGTCGCGAGCTTGCTACGGTCGAGGCGCAGGAAAAGGTTCCCCCGGGGGTCAAGGAGACGATTGCGCGTTATGTCGATGCGCTGGACACCGGGCTTTCCGGTGGCGGAACGACACTCAAGAGCCATCTGGAGCTCAGCACGGGCTACGATTCCAACGTCAATAATTCGACCGGGGACAACCGCATCCTGATCCCCGCTTTCGCCGGGCTCGGCTATGCGACGCTTTCTTCAAGTGCCACAGGGCAGGAGGATGCGTTTGCGCAGGTGGCGGGCCGGATGTCGCTGACGCACGGCCTTTCCATCGACCGGTCGGTCTTTGCCGATGTGAACGCTTCCTATCGGGCGAATGGGGAATACGATCAGTTCAACCAGGCAATTGCCGGGATCAATGTCGGTGCGACGCAGCGCACGCCGGATTGGGGCTCCTTCTCGCTTTCCATGCAGGGGCAATCCTACTGGATCGACGGCCAGCCCTATCGCTATACGGTGGGCGGCCTCGGCCAGTGGAACTATCGCGGCGACAGCGAAACCGATTACGGCGTCTATCTGCAATATGCCCATCTGAGCTATCCCTCCAATCAGGGACAGAACGCCAACCGATACACAGCGGGTGCGACCATCGGGCAGAGCTTCGCAGGTTCGCGAGAGCCTTACGCCTATGCCGGCATATATGGCGGCTATGAGAAGGTGACGCATAGCGGTTTCGACCATTTGTCGAACCGGTTTCTCGGCGGACGGCTGGGCGGTGAGATCACGCTTGTGTCGCAGCTGCGCGGTTATGCGAGCGCCTCGATCGAGGTTGCCGATTACAAGGACCCGGATCCGCTTTTCCTGACCGAGCGGCATACGGTGCGCAGCGATGCCTCGATCGGCTTGCGCTATGCGCTGAACGATGCGGTCACGCTGGGCGCAAACGTCTCCTACACCAATTCGGACAGTAACATCGTGCTCTACGAGTATGACCGCGTCGTCGCCGGTCTCTCGCTGGGCGTGGATTTTTGAAGCGAGGATATTCGACATGACCAGGCATTTTCGTGACGCTCTGCTGGCTTCGGCTCTTCTCGCTCCGTTGGCAGGTATCTCCGGCGCACAGGCGCTTCCGGTTCTGTTCGGCAGCGATGCTGCGAATATCGAACCGGGCCAGACAGTGACGGTGGAAGGTTCCGTCCTGCAACTGGAGGCGCCCGACGGATCGATCATTTCCATCGCCAAAGGGTCGACTTTCACTATTACGGGTGAGGGAGATTCTCTGTCCTTCAATCTCGTCTCCGGCTCCCTGCGGGTTGCCTCGCAGGGAATGCCGATTTCCGTGACGCGTGGCGGTGTGACCGTGTCGTCCACGGGCGGCGCCTTCTCAGCCTTCGCTTCCGACAGCGGCGGGCTCGACGGCCGCGTCAATCAAGGTACGGCCAGTGTCTCCAATGCCGGCGAGACACGCGAATTCGCGCGGGGAGACGGCTATGAAGCCAGCGACACGGATGTCGCGGGTACCTTCACGCCACCCGTTCCGACGACGACGCAGGTCGCCTCGAACACTTCCAACGATAGCGATTACTCGCCCGCGGACGAGCAGGGAAGCAGCGGCGGGTCGTCCGTTGCGGAAGACGCGTCCGGTGGCACCGGCGGTGGTTCGGGCAGCTATGGTGGTACGCCGCCCGTGACCGGTGTCGTCAATCCGGTAACGGGTACGGAGGACACCGGCTATTCCATCGCCTATGCCGGGGACGCCATCGGTATCGACACGCGCACCGATGTGACCGTGACGGTCGGCAGTGGTGGCGAGCTCAACCGCTACAAGGTCGGCGACGGATCTGATGAAGATCTGGAGCGCAATTCGAACGATTCTCTTGAGCGCGGCAATGCGGGCAATGCCATTTTCGTTGAACGCTGGGCGGGCGGCGAGACGCATGGCAATTACTACAACGCCTATAACGGCACGACCTATTCCAGTTTGGCGCGGACCAGCTATCAGGGTCTCCATCTGGCCTATGGCCAGCCGGCGACCAATTTGCCGACGCAGGGCGTGGCACTCTATTCGCTGGCCGCGGCGACATCGCCGACCATAGATGATGGAAGCTTCGCACCCGGCACATTCACCGGGACGCTGGGCATCGCTTTCGGGCCGGCTTTCAAGGTGGGCGTGGATTTCTCCGTCGACATGCCGGGCGACCACACCTATGTGATCAAGACGAGTGGCGGATCTGCCACGCCAAGCGGCGCGGTGAATTACACCGATCTTGCCAATGGCGTGTTCGTTATCGATCCCGTCAACATGGCTCAGGGCGGTGCAGCCTGTCCGAGCGCGAACTGTAAAGCATTTGTCGACGGTATTCTGGGCGGTACGATCGGCGATTATGTCGGGATTGCCTACAATATTTACGATGCATCTGTGACAACGGACAGCACGTTCCGTGGCAAGCGCATTGCCGGCGCGGCGGCCTTTTCGCAATCTTCCTATGACGCAGGTGCAAGCGGCGGTGGTGGCAGCGGCGGTGGCGTTACGCCGCCGGAAGCAAGCGGTTCGCTCGATGCGCCCCTGATCCTGCAAGATCGGATCAGCCTCACCCCTTTCATCATTTTCTATGCGCCGGGTACGCATCAGGAGCGCCCAAGCGCCTATCAGAATTACGTCTTTGGTGCTGATGGCGCGTTTGCCGGGTTTGCAACGGCCGGGTCGAACAATGATGTATATGACAGGAACGATGCGGTGACGGCCGATCTTGCCGGCAATGCCTATTTCCAGATCGGCCGATGGAATGGCGGCGACATCGAGCAGACCGGTGTGGACACGGCGACGCATACGGTTTCCGGCGACGAAGGGCTCGTCTATCTCTTGCGCAGTGGTTACGACAGCAATCTCATCCCCGTTTCAGGTACGGCACACTATTCATTGAAGGCTGCGACGCGACCGATCTACAAGACAGGTATCGGGTATGACGGTAGTTTCGCAGGCGAAATGTCGATTGCGTTCGCACCCTCGACGGCCAAGGTCGGTCTCGATGCCGTCGTCACCATGCAGGAGCCGGGAGGCGATGTGGTCTACAACTTCTCCACCCCAGGTGGGGCGGCCGATCCGTCAACCGGGGGGCTGGCTTTTTCTCTCTGGAATGGCAGCTTCGGGACCTATGACAACATGACCTCGAGCGGTATTGCCTGTGGTGGGAGCTGTCCTTACCAGATTACCGGCTATGTCAACGGTTCGGGCGGTAGCGACGCGGGGCTTCTCTATGCCATCGGGAGCGGATCGGAAGGCCTTGCCGGTGCAGTCCTCTTTCAGCGCGACGATAATCCCGGCCTGTTGAACCAAACCGCCTATATGACCGCAACGGTTGAAAGCCCGGGCACATTGATCACGACGAATGGTATCGGCAGCTACGGCTATTCATCCAACGGGCTTGTCACCTTCAACGCGAATGGAGAGGTTGCGGGTCTGGAAGATCAGAGCTACGGGAATGTTGTCATCGATAACGGTGCGGCCAGCATTGTCGATGCGGGCAGTGACGGCCCGGTTTCCTGGGCACGCTGGACCGGCGGAGCGCTGGGCGGTACGGCCTATTCGAATCCCGCGCCGACAATGCCCGCCGATGGCGGCGTACATATCGCGGTCGGACCGGCAGCCACGAATATTCCGGTTTCGGGTACGGCGCAGTATGGCCTCGCAGGGGCGACCAGGCCGACTATCGATGATGGATCTGTCTCACCCGGCACATTCACAGGTACGCTGGGCGTTGCTTTCGGCGCGAACTCATCGACGGCGCGGGTCGGTATCGATTTCAACGTCTCGATTGGTGGACATGACTACGCGTTCGCCTCCCCGGGCGGCGCCGCCGACCCGAGCCAGTCGGACCTCAAGCTCTATGGAGCCTATTTCGGGAAGAATTTCGGCCATGCCGCGGAAGGCCGCTACGATATCGCGCCGGGCGGGCCGGCCTGCCAGGGCTCGGGATGTCGTGCCGTCGTCTCCGGCTTCCTCTCGGGCAATGGAGCGAGCCATGCCGCGGTCAGTTATACGATTTCGGATACAGGTTCGCCGAACAATAGCGGGGCGGTGCAGGGCACGGCGGTGTTCAGTCAGGCCGCAGCATCGCCGCCGTGAGCATGACGGGAGTGGATAAAATGGAAATGGCCGGGCAATCGCCCGGCCATTTTCGTTTGTGGAATATCGTGTGCCCTACATCACGCCGGCGCGCAGGAAGTCGTGGATATGGACGAGGCCGACCGGCTTGTCGGCATCGACTACGAAGAGGCTGGTTATCTTCTTGTCGTTCAGGATGTTAAGGGCTTCGGAGGCCAGCATCGAGGGGGGGATCGATTTGGGGCCCGGCGTCATGACCTCGCCCGCGGTCTTGGTCAGCAGGTTTTCGCCCATGTGGCGGCGCAGATCGCCATCGGTGATGATTCCGGCCAAAGCGCCCTTTTCGTCCGTGATGCCAATACAACCGAAGCTTTTCTCCGACATGATAATCAGGGCCTGGCTCATCGGCATGGACTGATCGGCGAGTGGCAGGGACGCGCCTGCATGCATGATTTCGCGGACATGGCGGAGCATCGCGCCGAGCTTGCCGCCGGGATGGAAGACGCCGAAATCGCTTGCCGTGAAACCCTGACGTTCCAGCAGGGCGATGGCCAGCGCGTCGCCGAGCGCGAGCTGCATCGTCGTCGAGGTGGTGGGGGCAAGGCCGTTGGGGCAGGCCTCCTCGGCGCGGGGAAGCACCAGCGGAACGGTCGCAGCTTCGCCGAGCGCGCTCGTCTCGACCGAGGTAATGCCGATCAGCGGTATCGAAAAGCGCTTGGCGAAGGTGATGATCGATGTGAGCTCGGCGCTTTCGCCAGACCAGGAGAGCGCCAGAATGGCATCGTCCGGCGTGATCATGCCGAGATCGCCATGAGAGGCTTCGCCGGGATGAACGAACTGGGCCGGTGTACCGGTGGAGGCGAGTGTCGCGGCGATCTTGCGGCCCACATGGCCCGATTTGCCCATGCCGGTCACGACGACACGGCCCGCGCGGCGCTGGCCGTCGCCATTCTCGCCCCGTACGGCCGCCAGCAATTCGACCGCATCGGAAAACGGACCGTCCAGCGAGGCGGCCATCTGCTTCAACCCGTCGATTTCCAGCTCAAGAGTTCGCCGCGCGGAGGCGAGATGATCGTGTGACGGCCTTTCACCCGGTGAAGCGGTGCCGGTCTTGCTCTTCGACAAATCGATCTCCTGAAAGGATTGCGTTTCTTGTCGGCCAGTTCACTGATGGCCGCGGGGGTTGCCCGTTGTTTGCCTCACCTTATAGCAGGGGACGGGCGATGAACGGAATCGTCCAAAAAGAGAGGGAAGATCGCAGAATTCCGCACTTTGGCAGTCGTTTCTTTGTTAACCCCTGTTCACTACACTTGTTGGCAGGCGTTCAAACGAGGCTCGGTATCAGATGCAGCGTATCTCCCCACGCTGGCGGCAGGGAGCAATCACGGTCACGGTGCTGGCCCTTATCGGCTATCTCGCGCTGTCCGTCATGGCCGATGGCGACCGTCTCATGGAGGCCGTGTCGGTGATCGGCTGGGAGCGGCTTGCCCTTGTCGTGATGCTTTCCCTCGCCAATTACGCGCTGCGCTTCTGGCGCTGGCAGCTATATCTCGGCTGGCTCGGCCATGCCGTTCCGGCATGGCGCAGCCTTCTCGTCTATCTGAGCGGCTTTGCGCTCACCGTGAGCCCCGGCAAGGCGGGCGAGGCGGTACGGTGCCTCTATCTGCGCCGCGACGACGTTCCCTATTCCACGGGGCTCGCAATGATGTTCGTGGAGCGGCTGCTCGATCTTATCGCCATTCTGGTTCTCGCCTCCTTCATCCTGCTGGCGCGTCAGGACCTCGCCTGGGCGGTTGGTTTCTTTGCCCTTTGCGTTGCAGCCGGGCTGGCCGTGCTGCATCACCGCCGCAC
>CAYSVF010000022.1:0-3307 GCA_964434415.1 uncultured Parvibaculum sp. | reverse complement strand
TCGAGATAGGCGACAAGACCCAGATCGCCACGGTCGCGCTGGGCGCGCGTTTCGGCAGGCGTGCCGCGGGGGCAGCGACCTGGTTGTCCACGACGCTCATACATGCCCGCGCGCTGCTCCGCTGGGGCCGTCTTGTGCCTGTGCTGGCGATCGCGATCGTCTCATGGGGGGCGGAAGGGGCCGGTGTCTGGGTGCTTGCCAGCGCTTTTCCTGCCAGCCCCGATCTTGTCTTTTCCATCGGCGTTTACGGGCTGGCGATCCTAGCCGGCGCGGCGGCGGTGTTCCTGCCTGCCGGGCTCGGCGGCACCGAAGCTGCCATGACTGGTCTTTTGCTGGCTGCCGGGCTCTCCCTGCCGGAAGCGGTGGCGGTCACCCTGATCTGTCGGCTTGCAACGTTGTGGTTTGCCGTTGGCTTGGGCGCGGTCGCGCTCCTCTGGCTCGAATATCGCGGAGGCGACGGGGAGGATTTGGGCAAAGCTCGCCCTGCCGAGCTGCATCCGGGGGAGGCCTCCCAATGAATGAAACGCCCCAGTTTGCGACGGAATCTGTTCTCTGCGTAGATCTCGACGGCACATTGTCGCGTACGGACACTCTGATCGAAACCCTGCTGATGCTGGTAAAGCAAAGGCCCTTGGCGGTGTTGCTGCTACCGTTCTGGCTGATGCGCGGCCGGGCGGCCTTCAAGGCGGCGATTGCGCGCGCGGTCCGTTTCGATCCGGAGAGCCTTGCCTATAATGAGGAACTGGTCGACTGGCTGCGCGCCGAAAAAGCGGCAGGACGGCGTATCGTGCTGGCAACCGCGGCAGATGAGCGGATCGCCCGGCCTATTGCGGCGCATCTGGGTATCTTCGACGATGTGATCGCCAGCGACGGCTCGGCCAACCGCAAGGGCAAGGCCAAGGCGGCAGCGCTGCGCAACGCCTATGGCAGTTTCGTCTATGTCGCGAATGCCGATGTGGACTTGCCCGTCTGGGAAGCGGCCGACGGGGCCGTGCTTGTCGCGGGCTCGCCGCGTATTGCGAGGCGACTTTCGGGCCGAGTGTCGTTCGCGCGTGTATTCGGTCCGTCTTCGGAGCGTCCGGCCTGGCGTTTGTGGCTGCGGCAGTTGCGGGTGCATCAATGGGCGAAGAACGCGCTCATTTTCGTGCCGCTGGTGCTCGCGCATCAGATCACCAATCCGGAAAAGCTTTCCATCGCCGCGATGGCGTTCCTTGCCTTCAGTCTTTGTGCCTCAAGCGTCTATGTGCTGAACGACCTTCTGGATCTTGGATCCGATCGCCGGCATGTCACAAAGAAGAGCAGGCCCTTCGCAGCCGGTGCTCTGCCGCTGGCGGCAGGGTTCACGATGATCCCGCTTCTGCTCGTGCCAGCCTTCGCGATTTCTTTCGCGCTCGATATCGGTTTTGCAGCTGTGCTTGCGGGCTATTACGCGCTCACGCTGGCTTATTCGCTCGAGCTCAAGCGGCAGCCGGTGGTCGATGTTTTCACGCTTGCGGGCCTTTATACGATCCGGCTTTTCGCCGGTGGTGTGGTCGCCGGTGTACATCTCTCACCATGGCTGCTGGCGTTTTCGATCTTTCTTTTTCTGAGCCTTGCCATCGTCAAGCGTGTGGGCGAGTTGCAGGGGCTTTCCCGCGACAGCGCGCCTGCGCTGCACGGCCGGGGCTATGGGCGGGACGATCTCCCCATACTTACCGCGCTCGGTGTTGCCTCTGGCTATGCGAGCGTGGTGATCTTTTCGCTCTATATCAATGCACCGGACAGCCGGGCGCTTTATCCTCATCACGAGTTTCTATGGCTTTTCGTGCCCCTTATTCTCTTCTGGATCAGCAGGGTCTGGCTCAAGACTTGGCGCGGCGAAATGCATGATGACCCCATCGTATTTGCGCTGAAAGACAGGGTGAGCCAGTTGACGGCTTTGGCCGCCGCTGGCGTTCTTCTGGGATCGGCGCTTTAGGATGCCTGATGATTTCCAAAGCTGGGGGCGCTTTCCAGCAGCTCCCCACCAGAAAGCGGTCGCATGGCGTGATCGCCGCCACATGCCCATGCTTGGCGACGGTCCGGTTCTCGCGCGCGGTAATGGACGTTCCTATGGCGATGTCTGCCTGAACAATGAGGGCACGCTTCTCACCACGCGCACTCTCGACAAGTTCGTCCTGTTCGATGCAGAAGCGGGCGAGCTGGTGTGCGAGCCGGGTGTGCTCCTCTCAGACATTCTCGATCTTGTCGTGCCGAAGGGCTGGTTTCTTCCGGTCGTGCCGGGCACAAGGCTCGTGACGGTCGGTGGCGCGATTGCCAATGATGTTCATGGCAAGAACCATCACCGTTTTGGAACCTTCGGTACCAATGTTCTCGACTTCCGTCTGTTTCGGTCCGATGGAACAGCGCTCACCTGCTCCCGGGACGAGAATGCCGAGCTTTTCGCCGCGACGATTGGCGGGCTCGGGCTGACGGGGCTCATTGCCGAGGCGCGGCTGAAGCTTCGCCCTATCGCCTCGAGCTATCTGGAAGGCGAGCAATTCCGTTTCGATACGCTGGACGAGTTTTTTGCCCTGTCGGAGGCATCGGAAGCGTCTCACGAATATACCGCTGCCTGGATCGACTGTCTGGCGGAAGGTGACAGGCTGGGGCGGGGGCATTTCATGCGCGCCAATCATGCGGCGGATGGGGGGCTCGATCCGGCCGCCCGGTCCCTGCCGCTTGCCGTGCCGCTGACACCGCCCTTGTCGCTCGTCAACCGGGCAAGCCTGCGTGCCTTCAACACGCTCTATTACGAACGCCAGCGGGTGCATGAGGTTTCGCGGCGCTGGCATTTCGACCCCTATCTTTTTCCGCTCGACAGCATTGCGAACTGGAACCGGCTATATGGCCCCAAAGGGTTCCTGCAATATCAATGCGTGGTACCCGACAATGAGGCGCAGGCGGCTTCCGCGGAACTGCTCAAAGAAATCAGCCGGTCGGGCCAGGGTTCGCCGCTGGTCGTCTTCAAGACTTTCGGCGATGTCGGGTCGCCCGGCCTGCTGTCCTTCCCTATGAAGGGCGCGACGCTGGCGCTCGATTTTCCCCTTATCGGCGAGCAGACGTTCGAACTGCTCGACCGGCTGGACGCAATCGTCGCGGAAGCCGGCGGGCGGCTATATCCGGCCAAGGATGCGCGGATGAGCGCGGAGATGTTCGAAAAGGGCTATCCCGCGCTGGAGCGGTTCATGAAACAGATCGATCCGGCATTCGGGTCCGGCTTCCAACGCCGCGTGATGGGGAGGACGCTATGACGCGCATTGTGATTTTCGGTGCCACATCGGCGATC
>CAYSVF010000021.1:0-14461 GCA_964434415.1 uncultured Parvibaculum sp. | reverse complement strand
TCCTTGAGCGGCGAGGGATCGCCGGTGAACATGCTCTGGTCCCAAAGCGGCAGCGGGCCCGAACCCAGCTCCAGCAGATAGACCGAAATTCCTTCGCATAACTCCGCGACGCGCTTTTCAAGATAACGCGCGACTTTCAGAGATTGCGATTCCGGGCGCTGGCTCCCGGAAACGATAGCGATCTTCATGGGCTAAACCCTTTCAGCTCTTCTTCGTTCGAAATTCCGGCAAAGCCTAGAAGAGAGTCGGGTCGAGCGTCTTGCGCCCCCATGCTCGATTGCTTGCACAAAACGCCTCCGCCCCGGGCCGCAGCGGCGCGATGCTGAAAATCCGGGCAGCGATGCGGCAAAGCTGTGCAGACCGCCATCCCCGCTCCGTCCGGGAACAAAGTTTTTGGGCGGCATACCGCAAGAGTGCATATCAGGAAGCCGCTAGTCTTTTCGCTGTGAAGGGCCTTCTTCCGCCGCCTTTGGCGCTTTTGCGCCGGAAGCGCGGACCGTTCCTCGGGCGGGCCCCGGCACGGCAACCCTCCATCGGCCCGATTGTTGCGTAGGAGGCCGTATGGAGGGCCCGTGCCATTCGCAAGGGACCGCCGCGCATCCCGCGGGCGGCGAGCAAATGTCACAACAGACAAGAGGCAAACGCATATGACCGACAATCCGCTGAACGAGGCATTTTTCCAGAGCCTGGAAAGCTCCATTGTCGACGTGCTGGATGCCGAGACGCTGCCGCCGGCCTGCTATACGAGCGAAACCTTTTTCGAATTCGAGAAGGAAGCGCTCTTCAACCATGAATGGCTCTGCGTCGGACGCGTGGAACAGGTGAAAAATCCGGGCGACTATTTCACGGTCACTCACATCAACGAACCGCTCATCATCTGCCGCACGCGGGAAAACGAGCTGAAGGCGCTGTCGGCGGTGTGCCAGCACCGCGCCATGCTGGTGGCGGAAGGACGCGGCAACACGCGCGGTTTCGTGTGCCCCTATCACCACTGGACCTACGCGCTGGACGGGCGGCTTTCCGGCGCACCGGCCATGAACAAGACCTGCAATTTCCGGCGCGACGATATCCGCCTGCCGGAACTCAAGACCGAGGTGTGGGAAGGCTTCATCTTCGTCAACTTCGACGAGAACGCCGCGCCCCTCTCGCCGCGCCTGGTGACGGTGCAGGAGACGTTCAAGAACTACGACCTGGCCAATGCGGAAGGCCCCGCGCCGGACGAGCCTTTGAAGTTCGAGTGGAACTGGAAGGTGCAGATGGAAAACAACAATGACGGCTATCATGCGAGCCGTCTGCATCAGGGTCCGCTGCATGAATTCATTCCGAGCGAGCTGTGCAGCTTCCCGCCCGTGCCGGAAGGTGCCGCCGGCTATCTGCGCTTCAACGGGGCGCTCCATATGGACCCGGCCTTCAACCCGACGCAGAAGGCGGTGCTGCCGGTATTCCCGAAGCTGACGGATGAGGAACGCCATCGCGTGATGTTCGCCAATGTGCCGCCGACATTGTCGCTGGTGATGACGTCGAGCATGGTGATCTATCTCATCCTGCATGCGGAATCCGCGCAGGAACACTCCATGACGATCGGTCTTCTGATGGCACCGGGCGCGATGGAACACCCGATGTTCGAGGAACTCATGGATTTCACCATGAAGCATACGATCGAGATCACGAGCCAGGACCAGCATGTAGACGAGCTGGTGCAGGTGGGGCTCAACTCCCGTTTCGCACCGCGCGGCCGCTATTCATGGCAGGAGCAGGCGCAGAGCGATCTCAATGTCTGGCTGGTCGAACGCTACCGGCAGGCCTGGGAACGCATGAAGGCCACCGCCTGAGCCGCGTATTCAAAAACCGCAGAGAAACGAAAGACCGACCAATGACACCCCCCGCCCCGAGCCAGCGCATGCCCGCCGTCTTCATTGGACATGGAAGTCCGGGCAATGTGATGGAAGACAATTTCTTCACGCGCATGTGGGAAAGGCTGGGAACAGAAATCGGCAAACCGCGCGCCATCATCTGCGTTTCCGCCCATTGGTGCACAAGGGGCGTTCGCGTGACGGGGCAGATCCACCCCCGCGCCATCCATGATTTCGGCGGCTTTCCGCAGGAAATGTATCAGATGGAATATCCCGCGCCGGGCGATCCGGCGCTGGCGGCGGAGCTTGTCCACCGCCTCTCCCCGCTCGATGCCGAAATCGACCATGAATGGGGCTACGACCACGGAAGCTGGGCGGTCCTCAAGAAAATCTATCCGGATGCGGACGTTCCTCTTATCCAGCTCAGCATGGACATTCGCAAACCCCATGACTGGCATTACGAGGTGGGCAAGAAACTGGCCGCGTTCCGCGATGAAGGCGTTCTCGTCATGGGGAGCGGCAATATCGTGCACAATCTGCCCGAAATGAACTGGCGCATGCGCGACGGAAGCTATGACTGGGCGGCACGTTTCGGAGATTACATTCGCGAGAGCATCGTCTCGGACGAACCGGAAAAGCTTGTCGATTACGAGAGTTTCGGTCGGGATGCCAGGCTTTCCGTTCCCTCGCCCGACCATTACTGGCCGCTTCTCTATGTCATGGGCGCACGCGCGGAAGGCGAGCCGGTGCATTTCGAAACGCCGGTCGTGGAATATGGTTCGCTCGACATGACCACCGTCGTCATCGGCGCGTGAACGCATCTGTTTTTGCAGCTTTTTGATGCGCGATGCTGCCTGAATTGAAGGCAGCGCCGGACCGCCGGGCCAAATCATCAAATTCTGCTGCGCGGCCATGCAAGACGGTCAAGTCCCGCCAGCTCTACTCTTTCCATCAGGGTCGAAATTGTGTCCGGCCCGCAGCGTTTCAGAGGAGTGGACGATGGATCAGATGTTGGCAAGCAAGGGCTCTGCCGGAACCGACCGCAGCGAGCCGACCGGGCTCCACATGCTGCGGGCGACCCCCGAAACGGTGCATTGGGGCTATTTCGACGCCTCGATTGCCCCGGCACTGACCGTCAAGAGCGGCGCCCTCATCCAGGCTGAAGCGCTGACGCATCATGCGGGCGACGCGCCCGACCTGATGATGGATGCCTCCGTCCGCCATATCTACGACACGGTGCCGGAAGCCGACCGCAATCCCGGCGTGCATCTGATGACCGGCCCCATTTATGTGGAAGACGCCAAGCCCGGCGACATGCTGGAAGTGCGTTACCTGCGCATGGTGCCGCGCTTCGACTATGGCTCGAACCTCGCCGCCAATTGGGGCCATCTCTACAAGGAATTCGGCGAGAAGGAGCGCGTGACGATCTACAAGATCGACCGCTCCACCAATCTCGCGGAGGCGCATTACGCCTATGATTATCCGGGCCTTTACGAAACGCCCGGCAAGATCACCAACTGTCCGGAATGCGACCGGCAGCGGGCGCTGAACGGCGTGCGCGTGCCGATCCGCCCGCATCTCGGCACGGCGGGCGTGGCGCCGGACCAACCCGGCCGCGTCAGCACCATTCCGCCGGGTGCGCATGGCGGCAATATCGACAATTGGCGTATCGGCGCGGGCGCGACGATGTTCTATCCGGTGCAGGTGGACGGCGGGCTCTTTTCCATCGGCGATCCGCATGTCTCGCAGGGCGACGGCGAAATCAGCGGTACGGCCATCGAGGCCTCGCTCGACGTGCTCTTCCAGATCGTGCTGCGCAAGGATTTCGAGTTCCCCTCGCCGCTGCTCGAAACGCCGAGCTACTGGATCGTGCATGGCTTCGACGAAGATCTCGACAATGCGATGCGCAACGCCTCGCTCGACATGCTCAAATTCCTCAATGAGGAGCAGGACCTCAGCAAGGACGACGCCTATTCGCTAATGAGCATCACGGCAGATTTTACCGTAACGCAGGTGGTGGACGGCCGGCAGGGCGTGCATGTGAAAGTGCCGCGCAGCATCTTCCCCACCGGCAAGAAATGAACTTCTCGTAAGGCGGGCACGCTTCTTGCTGCCGTAGGGGCAGGTATTTGCAGCCAGCGGCATGGATGCCGGGTTCTTTGGCTGACAGGAGCGCGCGAAGCCGTTGCGGCTGCACAGATTGTCAGCATACAGCATCCCGAACAGGCAATGTTCGGGATGCATGCTTGTAACAAGAGTGCGTGAACCCAATGGAAGCCTGGCGCTTTTCCACAGAAGCCTATCCGAAACCCGACCGCTATGAGGCCTGGCAGGATGCCATGCGCCGTCTGGCGCTGAAGCCTACCGGCCATGAAACGGAAGAAGGGGCCTATGGCCTTCTCTCCGTGGTCACAACCCATTCCGGCATCAATTTCACCCGGCTCATTTCAACGCCGCAGGAACTCAGCGCGATCCAGGAGATCAACCGCGAGATCGGCAAGGACGGCGTCTGGGTCGTCTCGGTGCTCGAGGGCCGGATGACGTTTCACGATGGCGGAAACGACCTCAAGGCCATGTCGGGCGACATCGTCTATGCGGCGGTCGGCTCTCACACCACGCTGACGCTCGAGACCAATTGCCGCCTCATCATGATTCATATTCCTAGCTCGGCCTTCCGGCCCAAGTTGATGGCGCCGCTGCCGACCAAGGTCATTCATATGTCCGGCCGGGCGGGCGTGGGCCATGTACTGGCGGGCTTTCTCGCTTCCGTGGGCGAGGCGCTTGAAGACCTCAGCGTCGACCAGCTCCGCCCCATCGAGATGGCGCTGCCGGAATTTCTGATGGCGGGGATCTTCCGACAGGCGGATACGCGCGCGCTTGGCGGGGCGGCGGGCGTGCGCGCGGCGCTCCTGCATCGCATCTGCCAGACCATCGAATCCCATCTCAGCGATCCCGATCTCTCGCTGACGCGGATCGCGGAAGAACACGGCATTTCGCCGCGCTATGTGCAGAAGCTGTTCGAATCCGTCGGGCAGAGCTTCGGGCGCTATGTGCGCTTCCGCCGGCTGGAGCGCTGCCGGTACGACCTTGAAAGCCCTGTGCATGCGCAGCTTTCGATCTCGGATATCTGCTTTCGCTGGGGCTTCAACGACGCGGCGCATTTCAGCCGTGCGTTTCGCGACCACTACAAGGTGTCGCCGCGCGAGTTCCGCCGGTCGGGCCTTGCCGCCATGCCGGATGACGGCCCCTGGACGATCAATCGCGGGCGGCCCGACGACAAGGAAAGCGGCTGGTCCGATCTGCAGGAAACGGATGCTCCCTCCCCCGCCCCGGCGGAAGACGATGGCGAGCTGCAGGTGCTTTCGCCGCCCGAGGCGACGACCACCGAGTCCAAAGGGGGTGGACCTGCCCACCACTATCTGCCGGTGACGCGCAAGACGGTGCATTGGGGCTATTTCAGCCGCTTCCTGCCGCCGGTGGTGGAAATGAAGTCGGGCGATTTCATCACCATCGAAACGCTGACGCATCACGCCAATGACGATCACGAGCGCATGGTCGAAGGCGATCCCGGTGCGGAGGATGTGTTTCACTGGACCGAAGACAGCAAGAATGTGGACCGGCGCGGCGCTGGCCCGCTCGACGCCTCGACCTATGGACGCGGCGCGGGCGAAGGCTTCGGCGTCCACATCATGACCGGCCCCGTCGCCGTGGAGGATTCCAAACCCGGCGACATTATCGAACTGCGAATTCTCGACATCGCGCTTCGGCCCAGCGCGAGCCAACGCTTTGCCGGGCGCAGCTTCGGCAGCAATGCGGCGGCCTGGTGGGGCTTCCACTATAGCGATCTCATTACGCCGCCCGCGCCGCGCGAAGTAGTCACGATCTATGAAATCGACAAGCGCCACGGGAAAGAATGCGCCCGCGCCGTCTATAACTACCGCTGGACACCGCAGACCGATCCGTTCGGCGTGACGCATGAAAAGATCGACTATCCCGGCGTGCAGGTGGATCCGACCACGGTGGAGAAGAATTTCGATGTGCTGAAGGATGTCGAAATTCCGCTGCGGCCGCATTTCGGCGTCATTGCGCTGGCGCCGGATCATCGCGGCATCGTGGACAGCGTGCCGCCCGCGCATTTCGGCGGCAATCTCGACAATTGGCGGCTGGGGCCGGGGTCACGCATCTTTCTGCCCGTCGCCGTGGCGGGCGGGCTTTTGTCCATCGGCGACCCGCATGCTTCGCAGGGCGATTCCGAACTGTGCGGTACCGCCATCGAGTGTTCGCTGACCGGCGTTTTCCAGGTGATCCTGCACCGGAAAAGCGATCTGACGGGCAAGCTTTTCGATCTCGATTATCCGCTGATCGAAACGGAAGACGAGTGGGTGATCCTGGGCTTCAGCCATCCTAACTATCTGAAGGAACTGGGCAAGAACGCGCAGGCCGAGGTCTATAAACAGTCTTCCATCGACATGGCGATGCGCGACGCCTTCCGGAAGACGCGGCGCTTCCTCATGACCTCGAAGGGATTGAGTGAGGACGAGGCGATTTCGCTCATCTCGGTCGCCGTGGATTTCAGCGTGACGCAGGTGGTGGACGGCAATTGGGGCGTCCATGCCTGTATCCGGAAGAAGCTCTTTACGTGAGCTTCGGCATCAAACCGGCGCCCAGCGCCTGTAGCGCCTCTGGCGGGCTTGACGGTCCGGCATGGGCGCATTTCATGGCGGCGACTTCGGCCCCGAAGCGCAACGCCGCCTCGAAGCCCGCGCCGGAAATTTCTGCAAAGAGAAATCCGGCATGGAAGGCATCGCCTGCGCCGGTCGTGTCCACGATCTTTTCCGGCGACACGGCGTTCACCCGGCATAGCTCTCCCGCCTCGTCCAGAGCGGCAGCGCCTTGCGCGCCCATGGTGACAACCGCGCGGCGCACGCCCAGCGCGAGGAGCTTTTCGAGCATGGGTTTCAACTCATCCGTGCCCGCAATCTCCATGGCAACGGTCCGGGGCAGGATGACCGTTTCGCAGGCTGCGATGAGGGCCAGCGTGTCGTCGGAGACCATTTCCACATCGCAGAGCGTCGGCACGCCGCGCTCGCGCGCCTCCTGCGCAATCGCCACGGATCCGGGCATGTCCATGCCGTCGAAATAGGCATAGCTTGCCCCCTTCCAGATGCTTTCAGGCAGGGTGGAGGGGTATGGCGGATAGTCTTCCGGCACCGTTTCGACGATGCTTCGCTCGCCCGTTTCCCTGTCGAGCAGGATATAGGCCGCCGTGTTGGGCAGGCCCACCGCGGTGATGCAGCCTGCCCCGTCGATGCCGCGCTCCAACAGGAATTCGCGCACGCGCACGCCGTTCTCATCGTCGCCGGTGACGCCCGCATAGACGACGCTAAAGGCGTCTCCCCGGCTTTCCCCGAGGGCGGCAAGTGTGGCCGCCGCGTTCATGCATTGGCCGCCCATGACGATACGGGCCGGGCCTGAGGGCTGCTTGGTGTCCGGCCGCAGCCGGCCAAGCTCGACATCGAGAACAATGTCGACATTGTTCCGGCCGACGCAAATGATCCTGTCTCTCACCCCTTGTCCTCCGGTTCCACAGTCACCGCGGGGCCTCTGCAAGATTAGCGCCGGACGCGTTCCCTCCCGGGAGCGTCCGGGGAATCCCGGGTGGAAATTTACCGCCGAGGACGCATGTTTTTGCCATATTTAGGCACGATGATTCTCGAAATATTGAACGCAGGGACAATTTCATGCGCTACCGGTTTGCAATTCTTGGACTGACCTTGCTTTTGGTACCTGCCATATCCGCCTGTGCCGGCGACCGTAAGGCGGAGCGTGCGCAACCCGCCACCCAACAGCAGACAGGGACCGCCGGGCAAGAGGGCTCGGGGGATATCGGGGAGGATGCGCATGACGCCGCCAAAGCCCTGGGGCAAGGCACTCGTGAAGCGCTCCGGGCGGTCGGTCATGGCGCACGGGAGACGACCAAGGCCATCGGCCACGGTACCCGCGACGTCATTCATGGCATCGGCGACGGCCTGAGCGAAGGATGGGAAAAGGCGAAGGAAGACGAGTAGCCCGACGGCACCGCCCGACGGTTAGCCCTCACGCCTGAAAATCAGGGATGTGTTCACGCCGCCAAAGGCGAAATTGTTGGACATGACAAATTCCGTATCGATCGAACGGAAACCGTCCACAACGTAGTCCAGCGGTGCACAGCGTTCATCGACATTGTTCAGATTGACGTTCGGGGCGAAGCGTCCTTCCCGCATCATTTCAATCGTCAGCCACGCCTCTATCGCGCCACAGGCACCCAGCGTGTGCCCGAAATACCCTTTGAGAGAATGGATCGGCGTGTCCGGCCCGAGCACCTCGGCGGTCGCATGACTTTCGGCGACATCGCCCTGCACGGTCGCGGTACCATGGCCACTTACGAAGCCGATATCGCCCGGCGAGAGAGATGCATCCTGAAGCGCCAGCTTCAAGGCACCGGCCATGGTCTCGGGTTTCGGGTCCGTCACATGAGAGCCATCCATGTTCGTGCCGAAGCCGACCAGCTCGGCCAGGATCGGCGCGCCCCGCGCAATAGCGTGCTCGCGCTCTTCCAGGATCAGCGCCGAAGCACCCTCGCCGATCACGAGCCCGTCCCGGTCCCGGTCGTAGGGCTGCGGGGTCTGCTGCGGGGTATCGTTCTTGCAGCTTGTCGCGAAAAGTGTGTCGAAGACGATGGCCATGGTCGGACAAAGTTCCTCGGCGCCACCCGCGATCATCACATCGGCATGGCCGCCCTTGATGGCCTCGTAGGAATAGCCCAGCGCCTGGGAGCCCGAGGTGCAGGCCGAGGAGGTCGTGATCACCCGGCCCGTAAGCCCGAAGAAAACGCCGATATTGATGACGGCGGTATGGCTCATCATCTTGATGTAGCTGGTCGCGCTGAGCCCGGCGGCTTCGCCGGTCTCCATGAAATGAACAAACCCCTTGGTTGGCTCGGTCGATCCATAGGAAGACCCGAAGGCGACACCGACGCGGCCGGAGGTCAGCACCGGATCGTCGATGAGACCGGCATGCGTCAGCGCTTCCTGCGCCGACCACACGCCCATCGCGGCTACGCGCCCCATGGAGCGCATCTTCTTGCGGGGAAATATTCTGGCGTGATCGAAATAGTCGGCGGGCGCTCCCAGCCTTGTTCTCAGATCCACGAGCCGGTCCCAGTCCTCGATATACTGGACACCCGTCCGCTTTTCCTCGAACGCGGCGCGTATGTCCGGCCATTCTCCCCCGAGCGGCGTGATCCCCGCCATGCCCGTTACCACCACCCGGCGCATCAGCACATTCCCCCGTTCACCGAAATGACCTGCCTCGTCAGATAGCTTGCCTCATCCGACAGGAGAAAGGCTACAATCCCGGAAATTTCCTCCGGCCGCCCCAGCCGCTGCATGGGGATCATCTTCAGGATCTCTTCGACAGGCGCCTTTTCGATCATCGCCGTTTCGATCACGCCCGGCGCCACGCAATTGACCGTGATGTTGCGGGAGGCCAGTTCTACGGCAAGCGCCTTCGTCGCGCCGATGATACCCGCCTTGGCCGCACTGTAGTTCACCTGCCCGCGATTTCCCGTTATTCCGGAGACGGATGAAATCGTCACCACGCGCCCGCCGTCGCGGCGACGGATCATCGGCATGGTCAGGGGCTGCACCACATTGAAAAAGCCGTCCAGATCCGTCGTGAGGACATCGTTCCAGTCGGATACGGAAAGCGCGGGAAAAGCATTGTCCCGTGCAATGCCTGCATTGAGCACCACACCCCAATAGGCACCGCTCTGTTCGATATCCTCCGACAACGTCTTCACCGATGCATCGTGATCGGCGACATCAAAGCCAAGGATCCGGGCACTTCCGCCTTCCTGAAGAATCTCGTCTCTTGTTTTCTCCGCCCCTTCGGCGTCGCGCCCGTAGTGCACCACGACGGGGAATCCATCTTTCGCCACGCGGCATGCAATCGCCCGGCCTATGCCCTTACTGGCACCCGTCACCAGAATCGGACGTTCCAGTTTTGGTTTCATATCGGCTTCTCCATAGGCGGGAATTCGCCGGGCCCGGGGCGATAGACATTGAGCGTGGCGGAAACGGCCTTCTCCCCGTTCACGTTAATCGAACAATCGAATGACGCCATATTGCCGTCATTGAAGACCATCTCGACGTCGACCAGCAAACGATCGCCCGCCTCGAAATAGTCGCGGTCCGAGAGATAGCGCCTTGAGCCCAGCAAAAATCCTATGGACGGATCGCCCGCATTCTCCACCTGCTGCGCACCATCGAATGCCGCCACCGTCTGCGCCATATATTCAAGTCCTACATAGGCCGGGACACCCTTGCCCTTCCGGAAAAAAGTGGAGCTCTCGCTTATTCGGAGTTCGGCGGTCGCATGAGTGTCCGTCTTGTCCACCAGACTGCCGACAAGCAACATCGTACCCCGATGAAGGACCAGTTCCTCTATGGGCGGCAGTCTCTTCGTCATCATCGTGCCAGTATCAAAGCGGTGTTGTTCCCACCGAAGGCGTAGGAACAACTCATCATGAAGGTCCCGCCCGCCGGCGTACCGACTTCATCGACAAGCCTCAGTTTCGGCAGTGCCGGATCACTCTCCCCGTCCCATATCTGGGGTGGCGCCAATCCACTCTCCAGCGCCATGGCGACAAAGGCGGCCTCTGTGGATCCCGCCGCGCCAAGCAAATGACCGGTCAATGTCTTGGTGGAACTGCACGCCGTGTCGGGGCCGAATATCTCATTCGTCACCAGCGCCTCCATTGCATCGTTCAATCGCGTCGCCGTGCCATGCAGGTTCACATAGGAAATATCGGATGGCGCTATGCCCGCGCTTTCCAGGGCGCGCGCAATGGCGAGCTTCGCCCCGCCTCCGTTGGGATCGGGTGCGCTCATGTGATGGGCGTCCACGCTTTCGCCATACCCGGCCAGCCTCAGCGCCGCCTCTTCGCGGGTCAACAGGAAAAGCGCGCCGCCCTCCCCCAAATTGATCCCCTTGCGGTTGACGCTGAAGGCGTTGCAGCGTTCGTCCGAAACGGAATCCAGAACAGAAAAGCCGTTCAGCGTCAGGCGGCACAACGTATCCACGCCACCCGCCACGACGGCGTCGCAAAGGCCGGATCTCAACAAGCGGGCAGCGCTTGCCAGCGCCTTCGCGCCGGAGGTGCACGCGGTGGAGACGCTGTAGCTCGGCCCTTCCGCGCCGATGACGGCGGCGGCAAATGTCGCAGTGTCGCCCAGTTCCTGCCTGGCGAAGCGGTAGTCATCGGGCCAGCGGCCGGTTTCCTCCCGGTAACTCAGCGCATCCTCGCTCCGCCGGATACCCGATGTACTGGTACCGATGACGACAGCCAGACGCGACGGACCGTATTTTTCCCGGGCCTTTGCTATCGCGGGTTCGATCTGCTCGAGACAATGAAGGACGAGCCTGTTGTTCCGGCTTTCCCATTGCGCCAGCGCGTCGGGAAGGTCCGGCAGAGAAAACCCCAGCGCACCTACCGGCACGGATCGCCCATCGTCGAGCGTCGTGCGCTGCGAAAGCCCTTCCGTGGAAGCGGCGAAAAGATTGCGGGATACGTTGTTCCAGTCAGCGCCCAGCGAATTCGCGATGCCGGCGGCGTTGAAATAGATCGCGGCCTTTTGCCCGTTGTCACCTCGGCCGCTCATGACGCCCCCCTGCGGCGGCTCTGGATATCGAGCGTATAACCATATGCGCGATTGACGAGACGCGCCCTTGCGTTCCAGGGCGCACGAAGAGGCCTTTCAACTTCGATTACGGTCTCTCCGTTCCGTTCCAGCTTGCGTCCACCGTCATCGCCCGCAACAAGCTCTGCGCCTTCGATGTTTCGGCGCAGGATATTTTCCGGCGCATAGACGAGGGCGAGGTCCGCCAGCAATCTTCTCGCCGAGAGGCTGGACGGCGCGATCGCCTCCCTCTTTTCAGAGATCCCGGTCTCGGTCCAGTCGATCCGCATGATGCGCGGTCCGGACGGCACGGTGAGGACGATGGTGAAGCGCCCGGGGCCGCTCTCGATCAATGCCTGAAAGACTTCGGTCCGGTTTCGGTAGCGGGCCTGGACCAGCTGCTCCGCGGTCACATCGGCGCCGAAAGGCGGCGTGGCGGGAAGCCGCAGCGTGATGCCGGGCGCCATGTTCTGAACCGGCCCGACGGACGCCGGATCGGTGTGCCGCGGCGCCCCCGCACATCCCACGAGCAGCGTCATCAAGAACAAATTAAGGTAACGACCTAGCTGCACAGACCCTCGACCAATTTCAGGTATTTTTCCGGTTTCTGGACAAACGGGTTTGCCTCGTCCCACGCATAACCGGCCAGAACCGACGTAATCATCGATTTTATCGTGTTCGGGTCGGCCGGGGGATTGAATATCACACGTTGGAGGCTGCCATCATACCAGCCGTTCACATATGCCCTGAAGGTTTCCACCCCCCGGCCGAGCGGCTCGGCAAACTCCCTGTCCCAATCGGGTTTGTCGCCCGCCAATTGCCGGACAACCAGCTTTGAGGCCAGATTGGCAGATTTGAGCGCAATGGTGACGCCGGAGGAAAAGACCGGGTCGAGAAACTCGCCGGCATTGCCCAACAAGGCATAGCCATCGCCCGCGAGCCGGCAGACAGAGCAGGAGTATCCTGAAATACCCTGCACTTCCCTCACAGGTTCGGCCTCATCGAGAAGTTGCGACATCCTTCCCGATTGCGCGACAAGCGCGGCGAACTGCTCTTCGGGCGTTTCTCCATTGGCCGCGATTTCTTCGGGGCGCCCCACAACGCCCACCGATGAAATTCCATCGGCCAGCGGAATAAGCCAGTACCAGATCTGCGCGTTATGCGGATTGACCGAAATAAGGATCTTGTTCCGGTCGAAAGAGTCTGCGCGTATCCGGTCCCTGACATGCGTGAAAAGCGAAACGCGGCCTGGAAAAGCGGAAGGTTTTTCCAGGTCCAGAAGGCGCGCCAATACGCGACCGAAGCCGCTGGCATCGAGCACGAAGCGCGCCGTAACACTGCGTTCTTCGCCCGCTTCGTCGCGCACGCGCAGCGTCGGCGCCGCAGGGTCGGGACGCATATCGACCACCGTCTGGCCGAACCGGAAGCGGGCACCCTTTCTTTCCGCACCCTGCGCGAGCAAAGCGTCGAACCTGTCGCGACGCACCTGATAGGTTGTGCCCCAGCCTGCCGCCGATTTCTTCCGGAAGTCGAAACTCTGTTCCTTGTCGCCGCAGCGGAATGTTGCGCCGTTCTTGTGCTGGAAGCCTGCCTCGATCACATCCTGCAGCAGGCCGGCCTCTTCCAGCCATTCCATGGCCTGCGGCAAGAGACTTTCGCCAATGGAGAAACGCGGAAAATGCGCGCGCTCCAGCACTTCCACGTCCAGCCCCGCATCGACCAGCATGGCGGCGGCGACCGAACCGGAAGGGCCCGCCCCGATAATTACGACATCAGCATCCATGATCTTTCCCCCCGGTCGATCACACTTTACGCGTCCGCTTTCTCACTATCGGAGAGAGCGTCAAAGACAGAAATACGCCAATGGCGACCGTAATGCCAAAACTCCTGACAGGCAGTACGGAACTCAGGCCCAGCAGCCCGACGGATATGCAGGTCATGAGAGCGGCCAACGCTATGCCCACCCGCGTCCATCTGCCCTCATCGCGCGGGCTCTCCCACTGGAAGATCGCGTAATCCACCCCGGCGCCGACGACCAGAAAAAGTCCCATGGCGGAGAAGAACGAGAAGGGCTGCCCCAGCAGCATCCCGATCGCCGGCGTCACCAGAACCGCGGTCACCATCGGCAGCATGATCCGCAAGGCGTCGAGACGGCGATAGGCCAGCAGCAACAGGATGCCCGTCGCCAGGATGGATGCGACCAATCCATACGTCGCATGCTGACGATATTCGCGCATCAACGAGGAATAGCGGGCCGCCGGATCTACCAGCCGCCAGTATTCTCCGGTTTCAAGCTCAGCGGGAACCGCGCTTCCGACAGGCACGATCGACCAGAACACATCGCCCGTGCGCCCGCGCAGGGAGGCGATGAAGCCGGGCAACGCAGCGTCCTCTTCCCCCGCATCATAGGCATGCACATTACCGCCCCCGAGTTTTTGAAGGGTCGGCGCGAGATATGGCTCGACCAGGCGCTTTTCAATCAGTTCGCGATTATCTTTCCGTCGCGCCTGCGAGGGGGCAATGCGGCTCGCGGCCCAGGTCACATACTGCGTCTTGCCGCTGCGCGCCATCTCGCGCAGCAGGTCTTCCTCGTGGCGCGCAACGTCGTCCTCACTATCGCCGCGAACAAGAAAGAAAAGACCGCTACTCCGAAAGCCGGTGACGTCCCTGACGCGGGCCTCCTCCGCCGCCAGCTTCGCCGAGGGAGCCTGGAACTGGCGGACATTGTCGAGGACATGTCCTTGCGCGTATCCCGCAACGGCGAGGATGGCGAGCCCCGCCATCGCAATCGACACCAGCCGGGCAGAGGGAACGCTCGCCAGAAACCGGCCCGGATATCTGTCGGCCCATCTGGCCCCCGGACCCGTTCGGACGTGCCGCCCTTCCAGG
>CAYSVF010000020.1:7400-14513 GCA_964434415.1 uncultured Parvibaculum sp. | reverse complement strand
ATCGAGCAGCGAGGAAGAGGCACCGTGCTCGGCGACGTTGAGGCCCATCCGCTCCGCTGCCTCGCTGACGCGCAGCGGCAGGAAGCGATTGACGATCCTCAGCACGACAAAGCCCGCCCCGAAAGCAAAGACACCGGCGACCGAGACGCCCAGAAGCTGGATGCCGAACTGCTCCAGCCGCGTGTGACCGTCGATGAACTGCGTCTGATCGCCGAAAATCGCCACGGCCAGCGTGCCCCAGACGCCCGCCGCCAGGTGCACCGGCACCGCATCCACCGCATCGTCGATCTTGTGCGCTTCGAGAACCCCCGAGGCGATATAGGAAACAATGCCGCCAATCGCGCCGATCAGAATGGCCGACGGTGTGTTCACCAGATGACAATTGGCGGTGATGGCGACAAGTCCGGCCAGCACACCGTTGATCGTCTGGTCGACGGGGGGAAGCCCGTTGCGCCACCACGTCACCATCACCACGGCAAAACCGCCCGCGGCGGCGGCCAGCATCGTATGCACGAGAATGAAGGGAACGCTCGCATTGAGCGCGAGTGTCGAGCCGCCATTGAAGCCGAACCAGCCGATCCAGAGCAGGAACATGCCCAGCGTCGCAATCGGCATGTCATGCGCCTCGATGGGCCGCCCGTCCTTGCCGAAGCGCCCGATTCGCGGCCCCATCACGATGATCGCGGCAAGCGCGATCCAGCCACCCACGGAGTGAACCACCGTCGAACCAGCAAAATCGATGAAGCCGAGCTTTTCCAGCCAGCCCGCGCTTTCGCCGAACAGCAGCCCGCCCCACGCCCAATGGCCAAAGACCGGATAGATCAGCGTGGACAGAATGGCCGCCGTGATGATGTAGCCGCGGAAGTTCATCCGCTCCGCCACCGCGCCGGACACGATGGTGGTGGAGGTGGAACAGAAGGCGAGCTGGAAAAAGAAAAACACCATGGTCCAGGGCAGCACATCGCTGCCGCCGGCCTGCCCCACCATCGCAAATTCGCTGGCGCCGATGAGCCCGCTCTGGCTTGCCCCGAACATCAGCCCGAAGCCGATCGCCCAGAAGCCGAGACCCGACACGCAGAAATCGACGACGTTCTTGACCGCCACATTGATCGAGTTCTTGGCCCGGACGAGACCGGATTCAAGACAGGTAAAGCCTGCCTGCATCAGCAGCACGAGTACGGTGCAGACCAGCACCCATGTCGTGTCGATCGATTGAGATAAGCTTTCCACCGCGACGCCCCCGACTGTCCCAACGCAGGGAGCTTTGCAGAGAAGCGTTAGGTTTCCGCTTATCGAAAACTGCAGAATTCACCCGTAAACTGCTGTTTCTAAAGCAGTTTGCACAGTTTGTGTGCAGATTATACAGGCGCAGCGGAGAAGACGGGGCGTCAGCCCGCCTTCTTCAGATAGCGCGCTCCGAGAATTTCCGCGATCTGCACGGCGTTGAGCGCCGCGCCCTTGCGCAGATTGTCGGAAACGACCCACAGGTTGAGACCGTTATCGACGGTGGGGTCGGCGCGCAGCCGGCTGATATAGGTCGCATACTCGCCCACGCATTCGACCGGCGTGACGTAACCGCCATCCTCGCGCTTGTCGACGACGAGACAGCCCGGCGCCTCGCGCAGAATGTCGCGCGCCTCGTCGTCGGAAATCTCCCGCTCGAATTCGAGATTGAGCGCCTCCGCATGCCCCACGAAAACCGGCACGCGCACGCAGGTCGCCGTCACCTTGATCTTCGGATCGAGGATCTTCTTGGTTTCGACCATCATCTTCCATTCCTCCTTGGTCGAGCCGTCTTCCATGAAGACGTCGATATGAGGAATGACGTTGAAGGCGATCTGCTTGGTGAAGAACTCCGATTCCTTCGGATCGTTCACGAAGATGGAGCGCGTCTGGGTGAAGAGCTCATCCATCGCCTCCCTGCCCGCGCCGGAAACCGACTGATAGGTCGACACCACGCAGCGCGTGATCTTCGCCGCATCGTGCAGCGGCTTCATCGCCACCACCATCTGCGCCGTGGAGCAGTTGGGATTGGCGATGATGTTCTTCTTCGTATAGCCCGCAATCGCGTCGGCATTCACTTCCGGCACCACGAGCGGCACATCCGGGTCCATCCGCCACTTCGACGAATTGTCGATGACGACGCAGCCCTTGGCCGCGATCCTGGGCGCCCATTCCGCCGACATCTCGCCCGACGTCGCCATCAGGCAGATATCGGTGCCCGCGAAATCATAGGTATCGAGCGCCTTCACCTTGAGCGTGCGCTCGCCATAGGAGACTTCCGTCCCCTGGCTGCGGCGCGAGGCAAGCGCCACCACCTCGTCGGCGGGAAACTCGCGCTCCGCAAGGATATTGAGCATCTCCTGGCCCACATTACCCGTGGCACCGAGGACGGCGACCTTGTAGCCCATATCTGGCTCCCTCCTGAGAACCGCCCGTCCCGGGCGATTTTCCGGCGGGTCGGGCGGTCTTTTGGATTATCCGTTCAGCTTGTCGAGCGCCGCGAGGATCGCGTCGCCCATCTCGGTCGTGCCGACTTTCTTCATGCCGTCCTGCATGATGTCGCCGGTGCGCAGGCCGTCGGCCAGCACGGTGTCGACCGCTTTTTCGAGCAGGTCGGCATCCGCGCCAAGCTCGAAGGTGTAGCGCAGCGCCATTGCGAATGAGAGGATGGACGCAATCGGGTTCGCAGCCCCCGTGCCCGCAATATCCGGCGCGGAGCCATGCACGGGTTCGTACATCGCGCAGGCCTTGCCGTTCGCATCCTTCGCACCGAGCGAGGCGGACGGCAGCATGCCGAGCGAGCCGGTGAGCATGGACGCGATATCGGACAGCACGTCGCCGAAAAGATTGTCGGTGACGATGACGCCGAACTGCTTCGGGTTACGCACGAGCTGCATGGCGCAATTGTCAGCCAGCATGTTCTCGAGCGTCACATCGGAGAACTTCTCCTTGTGCAGCTTGGCGACTTCTTCGTACCAGAGCACGCCCGACTTCATGACGTTGCGCTTTTCGACCGACATGACGCGATTGTCGCGCTTGCGGGCAAGATCGAACGCCACTTCTGCGATACGGCGGATTTCGCCCGTCGTATAGACCTGCGTATCGACGCCGCGCCGTTCGCCATTGCCGAGATCGGTGATTTCCTTCGGCTCGCCGAAATAGACGCCACCCGTCAGCTCGCGCACGATCATGATGTCGAGCCCTTCGACGATCTCGCGCTTCAGCGACGAGGCATCGGCCAGCGCGGAAAAGCAGAGCGCCGGACGCAGATTGGCGAAGAGTTCGAGATCCTTGCGCAGGCGCAGCAGGCCGGCCTCGGGGCGTCCTTCATAGGGGACGTTATCCCATTTGGGACCGCCCACCGCGCCGAGCAGAACGGCATCGGCCTTCTTCGCCTTTTCGACCGTCTCATCGGTCACCGCCACGCCATGCGCGTCATAGCAGCAGCCGCCGACAAGCTCGTTCTCGATGTCGGCATCGAAACCGCGCTTGTCGTTGTACCAAGCGATGACGCGTTCGACTTCGCCCATCACTTCCGGGCCGATACCGTCACCGGCGACGATCAGGATCTTCTTGCTCATGTTGCTCGTCTTCTCTTCTAAACTGTCATGCCCGGACTTGATCCGGGCATCCAGCCCTTCTTTCCGTGCGTTCTGGATTGCCGGTTCAAGCCCGGCAATGACACGTTTGAGTTACACCCAGGGCTGGGCTTCCTTCTGCTTCGTCTCGTAATCGGCGATCTCGCCCTCCTTCTGAAGCGTCAGGCCGACATCGTCGAGACCTTCCATCAGGCAGTGCTTGCGGAAGGGATCCACGTCGAACTTGATGACGCCGCCATCCGGCCCGCGAATTTCCTGCGCTTCGAGATCGACGGTGACGACCGCGTTGGAGCCGCGCTCGGCATCGTCCATCAGCTTGTCGACTTCTTCCTGCGGCAACACGATCGGCAGAATGCCGTTCTTAAAGCAGTTGTTATAGAAGATGTCGGCAAAGCTCGGCGCGATGATGCAGCGGATGCCGAAATCGAGCAGCGCCCAGGGCGCATGTTCGCGCGACGAACCGCAGCCGAAATTGTCGCCGGTCACGAGGATCTGCGCATTCCGGTAGGCCGGCTTGTTCAGCACGAAGTCCGGGATTTCCTTCTTGTCGTCGTCATAGCGCATTTCGTCGAACAGGTTCTTGCCGAGCCCGGTGCGCTTGATCGTCTTCAGGAACTGCTTGGGGATGATCATGTCGGTATCGACATTGATCATGTCCAAGGGCGCCGCGACGCCTTCGAGTTTGGTGAATTTTTCCATCTTCTGCTGTTCCCGTTCAATCAGTCGAAATCGCGCACATCGACGAAGTGGCCGGCAATCGCCGCCGCCGCCGCCATGGCGGGCGAAACGAGATGCGTGCGCCCGCCGCGGCCCTGACGGCCTTCGAAGTTGCGGTTGGAGGTGGAGGCGCAACGCTCGCCCGGCTCCAGCTTGTCGGCGTTCATCGCCAGGCACATGGAGCAGCCCGGCTCGCGCCACTCAAAGCCCGCCTCGATGAAGATCTTGTCGAGACCTTCCTTCTCCGCCTGCTCCTTCACGAGACCCGAACCCGGCACCACCATCGCGCTGACGGTGGAGGCGACCTTGCGGCCCTGCTTCACCGCCTTTTCCGCGATGACGGCGGCGGCGCGTAGATCTTCGATGCGGCCATTGGTGCAGGAGCCGATGAAGACGCGGTCGATTTTGACCTCCGTCATCGGCGTGCCTGCCGTGAGCCCCATATAGTCCAGCGAACGCTGCATGGCGCGCGCGCGGTGCTCGTCCGGCTGGCTCTTGGGGTCCGGCACGACATCGGTGATCTTCACCACGTCCTGAGGCGAGGTGCCCCAGGTGACGAGCGGCGGCAGATCGGCGATGTCGATGGTGATTTCCTTGTCGAAGACCGCGCCCTCGTCGCTCGGCAGCGTCTTCCAGTACTCGACCGCCATCTCCCACGCCTTGCCCTTGGGCGCGCGCGGACGGCCTTCCAGATAGGCATAGGTCTTTTCGTCCGGCGCGATGAGGCCGGCGCGGGCGCCGCCTTCGATCGTCATGTTGCAGACGGTCATGCGGCCTTCCATGGAAAGGTCGCGGATCGCCTCGCCCGCGAACTCGATCACATAGCCGGTGCCGCCCGCCGTGCCGATCTCGCCGATGATCGCGAGCACGATGTCCTTGGCGGTAAAGCCCTCAGGCGCCTTGCCCACCACATTGATGCGCATGTTCTTGGCCTTGGACTGGATCAGGGTCTGGGTGGCGAGCACATGCTCGACCTCCGACGTGCCGATGCCATGCGCCAGCGCGCCGAAGGCGCCATGCGTGGAGGTGTGGCTGTCGCCGCAAACGATGGTCGTGCCCGGCAGCGTGAAGCCCTGCTCCGGCCCGACGATATGCACGATGCCCTGGCGGATATCGGACATCTCCAGATATTCGACGCCGAAATCCTTGGCATTGTGTTCCAGCGTCTCGACCTGGAGCTTGGATTCCGGGTCGGCAATGCCCTTGGAGCGGTCGGTGGTCGGCACATTATGGTCGGCGACCGCGAGCGTGCGCTCGGGGCGGTGCACCTGGCGATGCGCCATGCGCAGGCCTTCGAAGGCCTGCGGGCTGGTGACTTCATGCACCAGATGCCGGTCGATATAGAGCAGGCAGGTTCCGTCTTCCTGCTCTTCAACCAGATGGGCATCCCAGATCTTGTCGTACATGGTGCGGGGCGCCATGGCTCCAATCCTCTCTGTCGTCTCCGACGCCGTCTGCTTACGCGCCGTTATTTTCAAAGGCATGTCGGAATGCGCTGAATATGGGGCGCACCCCGGAACGAAAAAAGCGGGCCCGGGCGCTCCGGCGCCCTGCCCGCTTTTCGAAGATGGTTTTCTGCTCTGTGAGAGCGGCCGAAATCAGGCGGCGCCGTTCTTGTCTTCGCGACGGGCTTTGTTGTCCTGTTTCTCGGTAATTCGGGCCGCCTTGCCGCGCAGGCCACGCAGATAATAGAGCTTCGCACGACGGACGCGGCCGCGGCGCAGCACCTTGATGGAGGCGACAAGCGGGCTGTAGACCGGGAAGACGCGTTCCACGCCTTCGCCATAGGAAATCTTGCGGACGGTGAAGTTTTCCTGCAGGCCTGAGCCGGAACGCGCAATGCACACGCCCTCGAATGCCTGAAGGCGCTCGCGCGAGCCTTCCACCACCTTCACATTGACCTGCAGCGTGTCGCCCGGCGCGAATTCCGGGACGTCCTTGGTCGCTGCCAGCGATGCCATCTGCTCCTGCTCGAGCTGCTGGATGATATTCATAACGATCAACCTCGAATGTGAAGGCCTTCCGGGCAAAATGCCTCCGGAAGCGCGGTTCACTATCACGTTTTAATCCGTATGGCGACCACCTTTGGGCGATTCCGTGAGGAATTTTTCCCAAAGGTCCGGCCGCCGCGTTCTTGTCAGCTCCTCGGCCCGCTCTCTGCGCCATGCGTTAACCTTTGCATGGTCGCCGGAGGTCAGAACCGCCGGAATTTCCCGTCCTTCGAAAACCGCAGGCCGGGTGTAGTGCGGGTATTCAAGCAACCCGCTCTCGAAACTCTCGTCCTCGCCCGAAAGCCCGCTGCCCATCACGCCGGGCAGCAGCCTTACACAGGCATCGATCAGCGCCATCGCGGCCGGTTCGCCGCCGGAGAGCACGAAATCCCCGAGGCTTACCTCTTCCATGGACCGCGCCTCGATCACGCGCTGGTCCACCCCTTCGAAACGCCCGCACAGAAGCGTCACACCAGGCCCGGCGGCCAGCTCCCGGACCCGTTTCTGGGTCAGCGGCTTACCCCGAGGGCTCAAATAAATCAAGGGCTTGGCGCTATCCGGCCGATGCACTGCATCCACCGCCGCCGCCACTACGTCGGCCCGCATCACCATGCCCGGGCCGCCGCCTGCCGGCGTATCGTCAACGCTGCGGTGTTTATCGCTCGCGAACCCGCGAATGTCCACAGCCCTGAGCCGCCATGTGCCCTCTTCGAGCGCCCGCCCCGCCAGGGAAACCCCGAGCGGGCCAGGAAACATGGCCGGAAAGAGGGTCCGCACATCGGCTTCCCAAACCCGATCCTCCC
>CAYSVF010000020.1:6074-7390 GCA_964434415.1 uncultured Parvibaculum sp. | reverse complement strand
GTATTCTCGATGGAAGCGCCGGCTTCACTCATCCGCCGCCTCCTCTTCTTCGTCGCCGAAGGTGCCGATCGGCGGGTCGATCACGATCTTCCCGCCTTCGATATCCACTTCCGGCGCATTTTCCGCCGTGAAGGGCATCAGCACGGTGGCGCCGCCGCCTTCCGGCGAGATTTCCAGCAGGTCGCCCGCGCCGAAATTCTGGATGGCCGCGACCTTGCCGTATCGGGTCCCGTCGGTACCGATGGCGGCCAGACCGACCAGGTCGGCGTAGTACCAGCCTTCCTCGTCCTCATCCGGCTCGGGCAGGCGCTCCCGGGACACATAAAGCTCCGTGCCCCTGAGCGCCTCGGCCTCGTCGCGGTCGGCCACACCCTCCAGCGCGCAAAGGGCAAGCCCCTTGGCGACGCCCTTGAAGGCGACGTTGAAGTGGCGGCTCCCGTCCTTCGTCTCCACCGGCCCATAGGCGGCAATGCCTTCGGGCTCTTCGGTGAAGCATTTCACCCGGACCTGACCGCGCACGCCATGCGCGCCGGCGATGACGCCGAGACAGACTTTCCGGTCCGTACTCATGAGGCGATCCCCGCGCGGGCGTCACATGGCACGAGATCAGGCCTCGGCCTGCTCTTCGCCGGCAGCTTCCTCGGCGGGAGCCTCTTCGGCCGGTGCCGCCTCGGCAGCCGCCGCTTCCTCTGCCGCCATACGGGCCGCTTCGAGACGTTCCTGCGCCTTCGCCTTCGGCTTGGCCTTCTCCGGATTGTTGCTCGGCTTGCGGTTCCACAGGCCGGCATCCGTCAGGAAGCGCGCGACGCGGTCCGTCGGCAGGGCGCCATTGTCGAGCCAGTACTTGGCGCGCTCGGCGTCGAGCACGACGCGCTGATCGCCGTCCTTGGGGAGCATCGGATTATAGGTGCCGAGCTTCTCGATGAAACGCCCATCGCGCGGGAACCGGGTGTCGGCCACGACGATACGGTAGATGGGGCGCTTCTTGGTGCCGCCACGGGAAAGCCTGATCTTGAGTGCCATATGTCTACTTCCTTCGTTGAACCTTGCCGCCGCTTTATTGATCTTGCGGCGGATAACCTGTTGATCCTGAAAGGCCCGTTATGCGCGAGCCCGAAACGCGAATTTCTATTTGCGCCGCTTTTTCTTGGGGCTCTTGGTCGCCTTGCGCCCGCCGCCCGGTGCGCCGAAACCACCGCCCGGAAGACCGGGAAGACCGCCGGGCATGCCGCCGCCCATGCCACCGGGAAGCCCCGGCAGACCGCCGCCGGGCGCGCCGCCGCCCTGACCCATAAGCTTTTTCATCGCTTCGGGAT
>CAYSVF010000020.1:0-6064 GCA_964434415.1 uncultured Parvibaculum sp. | reverse complement strand
ATCCTGCGCGGCCTCCGGCGGAAGCTCGGGCATCCCGCCCCCGCCGCCGAACAGCTTGCTCATCATGCCGCCGCCCTTCTGCTTGCCCATCTGCTTCATCAGATCGGCCATCTGGCGGTGCATTTTCAAAAGCTTGTTGATTTCCGAGACATCCGTGCCCGAGCCCTTCGCCACGCGCTTCTTGCGGCTGGCATTGAGGAGCTTGGGATTGCGGCGTTCCGCCTTGGTCATGGAGGAGATGATCGCGCCCTGACGCTTGAAGACGCTGTCGTCCATATTGGCGCCGGCCATCTGCTTGGAGCTGAGGCCCGGGAGCATGCCCAGCACGCCCTTGATGCCGCCCATGCGGCCCATCTGCTTGAGCTGTTCGGCCATGTCGTCCAGGTCGAACTGACCCTTCCGCATCTTCTCGGCAATCTGGTTCGCCTTGTCGGCGTCGATCGTCTCGGCGGCTTTTTCCACCAGCGACACGACGTCGCCCATGCCGAGAATGCGGCCCGCCACGCGGTCGGCCTTGAAATCCTCGATGGCATCGAGCTTTTCGCCCGTGCCCAGCACCTTGATCGGCACACCCGTGACGGCGCGCATGGAAAGCGCCGCACCGCCGCGCCCGTCGCCGTCGACACGGGTGAGGACGATGCCGGTAACGCCGATCCGGTCCTTGAAGTTCTCCGCCACGTTCACCGCGTCCTGGCCGGTCAGGCTGTCGGCAACGAGCAGCGTTTCATGCGGATGGGTCGCGTCGCGCACCTGCGCAACCTCGGCCATCAGCTCTTCGTCGATATGGATACGGCCCGCCGTATCGAGCATGACGACGTCATAGCCGCCGAGCCTGGCCGCCTCCATGGCGCGCCGGGCGATGGCGACCGGCTGCTGGCCCGCGACGATGGGCAGCGTCGCCACCCCCGTCTGCTCGCCCAGCACTTTCAGCTGCTCCTGCGCGGCGGGGCGGCGCGTATCGAGCGAGGCCATCAGCACCTTGCGCTTGTCGCGCTCGGTCAGCCGTTTGGCGATCTTGCCCGTCGAGGTCGTCTTACCCGAGCCCTGCAGGCCGACCATCATGATGCAGACAGGCGGGGCGGCCGCGAGCGAAATCGAGCTGTCGGTCCCCTCGCCGCCCAGCATCTCCACCAGCTCGTCATGGACGATCTTGATGACCTGCTGGCCGGGCGTCACGGAGCGCAGCACTTCCGCGCCCACCGCGCGCGCCTTTACCTTGTCGATGAAGGAGCGGGCGACCGGCAGCGCCACATCGGCCTCCAGCAGAGCCCGGCGCACTTCGCGCATCGCCTCGTCGACATCCTTCTCGCTCAGCGAGCCGCGGCCCTTGAGTTTGGTGAAGACGTCGCCCAGACGGCCTGACAGGTTTTCGAACATGGGGCCCTTTCAGCCTTCAAGTTCCGGTGGCACAAAGCAAAATCGCCTCCGCGAACGAATATCGTCGGCGGAGGGGGACCCCGGCAAAACGCCTGGGGCGGTCGGGAAAACGGCAATGTCCCGAAAAACGTGAGCGGAAACTAGGGTTTGGGGGCGATTAAGTCAAGTTTCAGGGCCCGGCTATCGCCCGCGACCGATATTCGCTTGCCCTTGGTCCCGGCAGGGTCGATTTTACGCTCCCTCAACCACCGAACGGCAAGGAACACGGCTTTGACCGACGACGTCATCGTGCGCGACAGCAACGGCACGGAACTCAATGACGGGGATTCCGTCACCCTGATCAAGGACCTGAAGGTCAAAGGCACCTCCCAGACCCTCAAGCGCGGCACGCTGGTGAAGAACATCCGCCTGACGGCCAATCCCGGCGAGGTCGAGTGCAGCACCAAGCAGGTCAAGGGACTGGTGCTCAAGACCGAGTTTCTGAAAAAGGCCTGAGCCTTCCTTCCGGGGCCGAACCAGAAGGGCCCGGCGCTTGCGCACCGGGCCCGCATCGTCTCGTGGAACGGCCGGATTACTTCTTCTTCGCGGCCTTCTTGGCGGCAGGCTTGGCAGCCGGATCCGCGGCGGCGGCTTTCTTCGCGGCGGGTTTGGCAGCCGGTTTCGCGGCCTTGGCCGCAGCGGGTTTGGAAGCCTTGGCAGTTTTCGTCGCCATGTCGATCATCCATGCGGCCTTGTTGCGCATGGGTCCGTCACCGGAAACCTCCGGCCGGTACGAGCAAGCCCGGGCCGACCGCAAACCGATGCGGGCTCTCTCGACGGCCACGGAGGCATCCTTAGCCTTGTCTCGTGAATCACCTCCGGGCGACCCGACAAAAAATCTATGTAAGCTTTTCGAACGCCGCAACATAATCCATCAGATAACGGATCATTTACCGGCGATTTTCCCCGCTTCGGACGCAGGGCGGACGGCATAGAGCTCCTTGTCCCAGATGAGATAGAGAAGCCAGTCCGGCACACCATAGGCCTCCCGCGTATAATCCGCCTGCGAGGCATGGATGCGCCAGCCGCGCAGCTTGGCACGATAGCTCGAAGGCATGCGGTAGTCGGGAACGGGCTGGTTATCGGCCACGAAGGCGCCTGACTCGCCGCCAAACCTGCGCATGGCCCCCGATGGCGTGAGCGGAAAGGCGATATCGGCAGGCCCCGCATAGCCCTCTTCCGGCGTATCGCGAACCGCCTGAACGGCCAGAAGCGTTGCCAGCCCCACGCGGCGGTGGTCCTTGTGGCCCGTCGCGCCGCTCGCCGGCCAGAAGGTCACGACGAGGTCGGGCCTGTAACGGCGGATAGCCTTTTCGATGCGTCCCGTCAGTTCGGCGAGCGGCACGTCGGGTACGCCGGAATCGGGAAAGCTCCAGACCTGCTGCTCGTCGATCCCGAGCGCATAGCCTGCCTTCAACTCCTCCGCCTTGCGGATGATGCCGAGTTCCGACTGGCGCGCGATCTGGGGCACCTGATGCCCCGCCTCGCCCCGGGTCGCCGTGATCTGGGCGACATAGGCCCCATCCCTCTTGGCCGCCGTGATGAGGCCGGTGACGAGCTGCTCATCGTCCGGATGGGCGAACACGTCGAGCACGCGATGGGCCTTCAGCTCACCCGCAACCGAGCGGACCTCCTTCGCATCCGGCGACGTGAAGAGCGAGGAGGCCCAGAGATAGGCCCCCGCCGTGACGACGGCGACCACCGTAAAAACGCCGATTCCCGCCCATTTTGCTGCCCTGCCCATGAGTTCCTCCCCCTTTTGGCCGCATTTTTCCCTTGCGGATCTCCGCCCGCATGTCTGCAATCTACTGGCATTTTCCCGCCGAAAGCGCCATATATCCGCGCATTATGGCAGCCATGACCGCAACACCCCGTCCTATGCCGTTCCGCAAGATGAACGGTCTCGGCAACGACTTCGTCGTGCTGGATCTGCGCGCGCATCCGCTCGCGCTGACGGAGGAGCTTGCGCGCCGCATTGCCGACCGGGAAAACGGCGTGGGCTGCGACCAGTTCATCACCATCGAACCCGCCCGTGGCGGCGGCGACGCCTTTATGGGCATCCGCAACAATGACGGCGGCGCGGTGGAAGCCTGCGGCAACGCGGCCCGCTGCATCGGCCAGATCCTGCTGGACGAGACGGGCAAGGACGCCGTCACCATCGAGACCCCGAGCGGCGACACGGTCGCAACGCGCGGCCCCGAGGGGACCATCACCGTCGATATGGGCGAGCCGCGCCTCGGCTGGGACGAAATCCCGCTCTCCGAAGAATTTCGCGACACCCGCGCCATCGAACTCGAAGTCGGCCCGCTGGGCGACCCGATCATGCATTCGCCCGCCGTGGTGAATGTCGGCAACCCGCATGCGATCTTCTTCGTCGACGATGTGGACGTGATCGACCTTGGCCGCATCGGCCCGATGCTGGAGCATCACCCGCTCTTTCCCGAGCGCGCGAACATCTCCGTCGCACAGGTGCTTTCGCCGACCCATATCCGCATTCGCACATGGGAGCGCGGCGCGGGCCTCACCAGGGCCTGCGGGACGGCGGCCTGCGCCAGCGCGGTCGCCGCGATCCGCCGCCGCAAGACCGAGCGGACCATGACGGTAAGCCTGCCCGGCGGCGACCTGACGCTCGAATGGCGCGAGGCCGACAACCACATCTATATGACCGGCCCCGCGACGCTCGACTATGAAAGCGAACTCGACCCCGCGCTTCTTTCGGGAGGGGCCGCATGAGCGAAAAGAAGCCCACCGAAATCGTGACCTTTGGCTGCCGCCTCAACACCTATGAATCCGAGGTGATGCGCGGCCATGCTGCCGAGGCAGGGCTCGAAGGCGCCATCGTCTTCAATACCTGCGCCGTCACGGGCGAAGCCGTGCGCCAGGCCAAGCAGGCGATCCGCAAGGCGCGCCGCGAAAACCCGCAAGCCCGCATCATCGTCACCGGCTGCGCCGCGCAGGTGGACCCGGAAAGCTTCGGCGATATGGGTGAGGTCGACCTCGTGATCGGCAATGCGGAAAAGATGGAAGCGGCAAGCTGGACGCCCGCTCGCGCGCTCCACGCGAATGAAAAGATCCGCGTCAACGACATCATGTCGGTGCGCGAAACCGCCGGACACCTCGTGCAGGGGCTGGAAGGCCGCGCCCGCGCCTTCGTGCAGGTGCAGAACGGCTGCGACCATCGCTGTACCTTCTGCATCATCCCCTATGGCAGGGGCAATTCGCGCTCCGTACCCGCCGGCGAAGTCGTTTCCGAAGTCAGGAACCTCGTCGAAAACGGCTATCGCGAAATCGTGCTGACGGGCGTCGACATCACCTCTTACGGATCGGACCTGCCCGGCAAGCCCTCGCTCGGCAATCTCGCAACCCGCATTCTGAAGCTGGTACCGGAACTGGAGCGCCTACGGCTTTCCTCCATCGACTCGATTGAAGCCGACGACGCGCTGATGCGCCTGATCGCTGAGGAAGAGCGGCTGATGCCGCATCTTCATCTGTCGTTGCAGGCGGGCGACAACATGATCCTGAAGCGCATGAAGCGCCGCCACTCGCGCGAGGACGCCATCGCCTTTTGCGAGGAAGCGCGCCGCCGGCGCCCCGACATCGTGTTCGGCGCGGACATCATCGCCGGCTTCCCGACAGAGACCGACGAGATGTTCGAAAACTCGCTGCGGCATGTCGATGAATGCGGCCTCACCTGGCTGCATGTCTTCCCCTATTCGCCGCGCCCCGGCACGCCCGCCGCGCGCATGCCGCAGGTTGAGCGCGGCCTGATCAAGACCCGCGCCGCGCGCCTTCGCCAGAAGGGCGCCGAGCGCCTGCGTGCCCATCTGGAATCGGGTCTCGGCGCCACTTGCCCGGTGCTGATGGAAACCGGCACGATGGGCCGCACGCACCAGTTCACGCCGGTCAGGCTCGAAGGCGGCAAGGCACAGGCAGGCGACATACTGCCGGTGCAGCTCGCCGGGCATGACGGCAAGCGTTTCAAGGGATTATTGGCGGCATGAGCGAGAGCGAGACCCAGGACGACGCCGGAAGCGAAGCCGGATCGGAAGAAAAGAAAAAGGGCCTCTTTCGCCGCATGAAGGAGGGGCTCTCCCGCTCCGCGAAAAACATCTCCGAAGGCGTCACCGGCATCTTCACCAAGCGCAAGCTCGACGACGAGACGCTTGAAGAGCTGGAAGACCTTCTCATCTCCGCCGATCTCGGCATCGACGCGGCCTCGAAGATCACCGCCCAGATCCGCAAGGACCGCTTCGACAAGGAAGTGAGCCCGGAAGAAATCCGCGAGGCGCTGGCCGGCGAGATTGCGGACATCCTGAAACCGGTGGAAAAGCCCTTCGAGATCGACGCCACGAAAAAACCCTATGTGCTGCTCATGGTCGGCGTGAATGGCGCAGGCAAGACCACCACCATCGGCAAGATCGGCGCAAAGCTGATTTCCGAGGGGAAATCGGTGATCCTCGCCGCGGGCGACACCTTCCGCGCGGCGGCCGTGGAACAGCTTAAAGTGTGGGGCGAGCGCATCGGCGCGCCCGTCGTCACCACCAAGCTCGGCGGCGACGCGGCGGGCCTTGCCTATGAGGCGATCGCGCGCGCCAGGGAAGAAGGCACCGATGTCGTGCTGATCGACACGGCGGGCCGCCTCCAGAAC
>CAYSVF010000019.1:0-14606 GCA_964434415.1 uncultured Parvibaculum sp. | reverse complement strand
CGCCCTCGAACGGGCGTTTGCCTTCCGGCAAGGATGCGAAATTCGATCTGGTGATCGGCGGCAACAAGCGGATCGAGGTTACGCTTGCCTCCGCCGTAACAGCCGACAATTCGAGTGGGCAGGATCTTGTCGCAGACCTGAACGCTTCTCTGGCCGATGCGTTGCGCGATGCGTCTCTCGACCCTTCGCTTGTCATCGCGTCGCTCGACAATGGATTGCTGAAGCTTTCGGCTCCTGAGAGCGCGGGCGGGCTTCTCGCGGTCGCGGCGCCGGACGACCCGGCGGTGACGAGTCTCGGGCTTGCCAGAGCGGCGACGGATTCCGTCGCGAAGATTACGGTCTCCGGCACGCCCCTGCCGGGCAATGGCCAATTGAGCGGCGATGCCACGTTCAGCCTCGTCGTCAATGACGGCGCGGTTCGCACGTTTACCGTGGCCGCTTCGGATACGGCCGACAATTCCTCTGCTGACGATCTTCTCAACGATATCAACGCCGCGTTGTCGGACTTCAATGCGCAACAGGCGGCCAATGGCGATCCGACCGTTTCGGCACAAGCCGACGACGCAGGCCGGCTTGTGCTTTCCGCCGGCGGTCGGCTCCCCAAGTTGGAAGCGCGGGCGGCTGCGGGGTCGGTGGCGGCTAATGAACTCGGTATCGGTATATCGCAGGTCGCGGAAGGCGGCACGGCAATCGCCGCGGCCGATGCGGCGATTTCCGGCCGCGGCTTTATCGACGAACTCAGCGTTTCCGGACAGGTCACGGCTGCGGGCGATTTCGATGCTTCGGCCCGGTTCGGTCTGATCGATATATTGATCGATAACGCGTCGGCCGACTTGAGCGCGAATGCGGACTTCGAGTTCTCGCCTGGCTCGGATGTCTTCTATATTTCCGACATTCTCGACGGGGCGGATGCGCTCGACCAGTTCCTGACCTCGAGCGGCGTCACCTTTGACGGTACAGGCTCGCTGGATCTGCCGGTGAGCCTCGACGGTGCGATCGCGACGGGCCTTAATTTACCCGACGACGCCACGCTTGCCGCCCAGACCAGCGATCTTTTTAACCCTTCTGCCTGGGCGATCGACGAAAGTCAGCTTGGGGATCTGAGCCAGGTCGGCCATGTCACTGTTGAGTCGATATTTGCCGCACTGGGCGAGGCGGCGGATTTCCTTGGCGAGGTCTTCGACAAGACCGAATTCGATGTGCAGATCCCACTTATCGACATGAAGGCGAGCGAGATTTTCGATCTCGCCACCCGGTTCGCCGACATGATCAACAATGCCCAGCAGGAAGGGCTCAATACGCTGCAGGCGGTGGAAGACGACTTGAACGCCCTCCTCCAGAATACGTTTGGCATTGCGGGGGACGCAGTCAATATCTCGATGCCCTCCTCCGACGATCTGCGCTTCGTGCTCGATATCGGTATCGATTCAACGACTTTCACGCGCTCCCTCGACTTCGATCTCGACCATATTGGAACGGGAAGTCTGAGCGAGCTGCCGGGGGTCGGCGCCCTTATCGATGTATCGGGAGCCGGATCCATCGAAGTGACGCCGAGCGGTTCGATGACGCTGGCGTTCGGTCTCGATCTGACCGATCCGCTCGCCCCCGATCCATATCTCTACAAGTCGACCGGCGCGGATCTGGGGCTTCGGCTCGCTAATACGCAGCCGATCGACCTCGACCTTGCGGTCGGGCCGATCGGCGCTTTTGTGCGCGGCGGTTCGGTTCTGCTGTCGTCGACGAGCTCCGACGCCGCGCCGGCCTCCATTTCGCTCGCGCTCGATCAGGCGCAAGACAAATATGCGCTGGACGATTTCATCTCCGGAGCGACGCCTGTTACGGGCAACGGTTCGCCGGTCTCGCTTACCGTGGACGGAAAAGCGGAAGCAACGCTGCCGCTCTTTTATCCGACAGATAGCGACAAGGTCGGCGATCTTGTGCTCGACGTACCGGATCTCGGTGGGCTCCTCACCGATCTGTTGAACGGGCAGGCACCGGATCCGTCGATCCTGCAGGTACCCGACTTTTCCGACATTATCGACTCTGCCGATCTCTTTTCAGGGCCGCAGGGATATCTTCAGGCGCTGGATCTTATTCTCGGCAGCCTTCAGGACGTTCTGGACTCCGACGTCTTCAGTGCGGACCTGCCGCTTATCGGCGATCATCTGTCCGGTGCGCTGACTTTCATCGAAGATCTCAGGAGCGGTATCGATTCCGCGCAGGAGTTTGTCGGTGTCGACTCGCTCGACAGTTTCCAGACCGCGCTCGAGCAGGTACTGGGCACGGACCTGGGGCTTCTGCAAGGTGGTATCTCCGTTACCTATGATGATGGCAGCGGCGTTCTCCAGTCCTATGACCCTTCGAACCCCGTCGATGCGACCTCGCTCGATCAGGTGGAGTTCAATTTCGATCTCGGCCAGACGCTACAGGCGATTAGTGCCGATGTCGGTTTCGATATCGGTTTGCCCGGCCTCGAAATGGAGGTTCTGGACGATAGCGGAATCCAGGTTCAGGCCGGCTGGGATCTACATCTCGGTTTCGGTGTGGACCGGCAGGACGGCTTCTATCTCGTTACCGACGGGGCGGAGCCGGAACTCACGGCATCCATCGCGGCCAGTCTCAGCAATAATTTCCAGGCGCGCACCCGTCTCGGTTTCCTGGAAGCGCTCATCAGTCCCAACGGGAAGAACGAGATCAGTGGCGATTTCTCGGTCGATATCGATGACGCTCCGGGTCGGAAGCTGACATTCGGCGAGATCAATTCGGGCGGATTGGCGAGCCGCCTCAATTCGGACTTCACCGGCGGCGCGGAGGTCAACCTCGACCTGGCACTCGGTTTCGGATTTGAGAAGGACGGTTCGGGGCAGTATCAGCGTGTCGGTTCGCTGCCGACCCTGAAGAGCGATTTCAATCTCGATTGGCAGTTCCTCGACAATGACGGGCTGACGGGCGAAGTCCCAACAGTGTCCTTTGACAATATCCGACTCAATTTCGGCGAATTCCTCGACGAGATGGTCGGGGATGTCGTCGACAGGGTGACGACGGTTCTGGAGCCCGTTCAGCCGCTCGTGGACGCGCTTCTGGCGCCTGTGCCCGTAGTTTCCGATCTCGTCGGCCATACGGTGACCATGCTCGACCTTGCCAAGGCGTATGGCGGCGATATCGGCGAGAGCGCGAAATTTATCGAATCCGCGGCGGATATCATTTCGCTGGCCAACCAGCTCGGCAGCATTGGCGACGGCGCCTATATCGAGATCGGTAGCTTCGACTTCGACGGGTTCGATCTGCGCGATGCGCGCGGCAGCGGCGGCGATGCGCTCGGAGAAGATGCTTTTTCGGACCTGCTCGGCGGTGACAATGTCGTAACGGAGGCCATCAGCGCCATCGAGGGGGCTATACGCGGTAATGGCGGGTCGGGCTTCCTCGACATGGCCGACAAGATGGGGCCTGGCTTCAAATTCCCCGTCTGGGAAAACCCGCAATCGGTGATCGGCCTCCTGTTCGGCCAGGACGTCGACCTCGTGACCTATACGACGCCCGCGCTCGATCTGAGCTTCCAATACCAGCAGACCTTTCCGCCAATCTATTCGCCGCCCCCGGTTGCGCCTGAAATCGGCGGGCGTCTCGGCGCGCAGGCGCAGTTCACCTTCGGGTACGATACGAAGGGGGTCAGCGAGTATATCGACAGCCGGAACGAACTGGATCTCATTGACGGCTTTTATGTAGGCGACCTCGTGGATGGAAAGGACGTTCCCGAGGCAAGGCTATACGGAGAACTCACCGCAGGTGTTTCCGTCTCAGCGGGTATTCTGGAAGTGGGCGCCCGGGGCGGTGTCGGGGCGAGCATCGATCTCAATCTTCACGATGGAGGCCGCGGGCACCTTCCTGGCGTCGGCGAGGAAGACGGCAAGATCCGGGGCGACGAGATCCTCGATGCGCTTCAAGGGGGCCCGCTTTGCATTTTCGACGCGACAGGGCGTTTCTACGGGCTTCTGGAAGTCTTCATCGACTCGCTGCTGACGCCTGAATTCACCTTCCGGCTCGCACAGATCACGGTCGCGGACTTCAACATTCCGACCTGTAACGAGCCGCCCGAACTTGCGACGCTGCAGAATGACGGGACGCTCGAACTCAATATCGGGTCGCGCGCCGGTCTGCGCGGCGGCGAAACCGGCAACATTCACGACGAGTCCTACGAAATCTCGAATGTTGCGCCGGGTATCGTGAAGGTGGAGGCTTTCGGCTACACGGCCGTTTATGGCGGCGGAGAGGATGGTCTCTTCGTTGGCTCAATCCACGGCAACGCAGGCGATGGCGATGACTCCATCATTCTGCATGAAGGATTGAAATCGAAGAACCGCGACCCGTTGAGAGCGGAACTCTATGGGGGCTCGGGGGCCGATACGCTTGTCGGCGGTTCGGCGGCCGATCTTCTTGTTGGCGGAAGCGGTAGCGACGATATAGACGGCGGTACCGGTGACGACAGAATCTATGCCGCGGGGCTGACAAATGCGGGCGGAACCGGCGAGACGAACCGGATCCGGGGCGGCGATGGCGATGATACCGTTTATGGCAGCGACGGCACGGACGCCATTCTTGGCGACAAGGGCGCCGATATTCTCTATGGCGGCGGTGGCGATGATTCGCTGAGTGGCGGCAAGGGGGCCGACGAACTCTACGCCGGTGCGGGCCTCGATGAAATCTATGGCGATGCGGGGCAGGACACCCTTTACGGGGGTGCCGGGTCCGACCTTGTCGCTGGTGGTGACGAAGAAGATGTAATCGTTGCCGGAAACGACGTGGACGCGCCTTCCGAGACTTGGGACTCGACGGCAACCACGCTCTATGGTGCGCCATCCAGTGACAGCTCGGCCGATATCGTGTTTGGCGACAGGGTGGATCTGCGCCTGATCGATGATCCTGCGCTTCTGAAGTCGATCACCGGATTGAGCGACCAGGATTATCGCGAGGCAGTGTCCTCGCAAAGCGACCTCCATACCGATGCCGCCGGCGCGGACGACATATTCGGCGGCGCAGGGAATGACCGGCTGTTCGGTCAGGGCGGCGCGGATACGATCACCGGCGGTACGGGCGACGATCGGATCGACGGTGGCGCGGAGGACGACCTTATCTGGGCAGGAGCGGGCGACGACAATGTGCTCGGTGGTGCCGGAAGCGACGAGATCTATGGCAATGCGGGCGCCGATATTATCGATGCCCAGGGTGGCGCGGATCTCGTTTACGGCAATGAAGGCGCCGACGTCATTCAGGGTGGCGCTGCGTGGGATCGTATCCACGGTCAGGGCGGCAACGACGTACTGAAGGGCGGCGGCGGCGAAGACCGTCTCTATGGTGAGGCCGGTGACGACGTCATCCGGGGTCAGAGCGGGGACGATCTTGTGACCGGTGGTCTCGGCGCCGATCGGCTCTACGGCGATCTCGGGGCGGATGTTCTGGAAGGCGGGGCCGGCGACGACATGCTTTCCGGCGGGGCAGGCCGCGATCTGCTGCTCGGTCAGACTGGAGCGGATACATTACGCGGCGGGCGCGGCAACGATCAGCTTTCGGCGGGCGCGGGCGACGATACGGCGTTCGGCGGTCGCGGCGATGATGTGCTGCGCGGCGGTCATGGAACGGACACGCTTTCCGGCGGCGATGGCGACGACAGGCTCTTTGCCGATTACGGCCTGGGCAACACGCTTTACGGCGATGCGGGCGATGACACGCTGACCGGTGCCGATGAAGGCGGTATCTCCACGCCAGGCGATACGATCGAAGGTGGTGCCGGCGACGACACGCTTTATGGCCTGGCGGGCGCGGATATGCTGTCCGGCAATGCAGGCGATGACACGCTTTATGGCGGTGCCGGTGAAGACGACCTTGCGGGCGGCGCGGGCGCGGACCGGCTCATGGGTCAACGCGATGACGACACGCTTTCGGGCAATGACGGCGCGGATACGCTTCAAGGCGGACGCGGGGCGGATACGCTTTCCGGTGGCGCCGGCGACGATCGACTGGATGGCGGGTTCGGCGCGGATACGGTTCACGGCAATGACGGCAATGACGTTATCGACGAGAGCCACGGCACGGGTGATACGCTTTATGGCGACGCCGGCCAGGATGTTATCTACGGATCCGATGAAGGCGCCGATACGATCTATGGCGGCAGCGGACGCGACCGGATCTACGGCCGAGGCGGCAACGATACGATCTATGGCGGCGATGGCGACGACATTCTCGATGGTGGCGCCGGGCAGGACACGATCATGGGCGGTGCCGGGCGCGATCTCATCGCCGGCGGCGCGGATGGCGACATTCTTTATGGCTTTACCGACAGTGCCGACGGGGCATCGGATGAAGTCGATCTGATCTATGGCGATTTCGGCGGCAATGAGTCCCAGTCCGGTCCCGGCAATGACCGTCTCTTCGGCGGCGCGGGCAACGACCTGCTCTTCGGCGGACCGGGTGACGATGAAATCACAGCAGGGCCGGGCGCCGACGATCATGTGGTCTATGGCAGTGCGGATGATGCCGCATTCGGCGGTGCCGCCAGTGTGCCTGCTCCCGCGCAGGCCGATCCGTCGGTCTGGAACGAGGACGACGCCGGGGCGACGCTTCCCGGATCGCTGCCCGAAACGGGTCGCTGGGTTGCGCTGGCAGGCGGCCTGGGTGCATCGCTCGGCGCGGTCGCGGCAGCGGGGGGCGGACCGGCGCTGGCCACGGGTATCAACGGCAAGCGCTATCTTGCCTGGAGCGATACGCGCTCCGGCGTTTCCCAGATCTACCTTGCCGTACAGAGCGGCAATGGCTGGCAGGAGCTTGGCAGCAGTGCCGGGCAGGAGGGTATCAGCGCCAGCGTGTCACCATCGCACGCGCCGACGGTCACGGTCGATGCAAGCGGCGCGCCGGTCGTCGCGTGGATTGAAGGCGACGGAGTTTCACGCGAGGTACGCGCGGCGCGGTGGGATGCGAATACGGGCGCATGGCAGGCGCTTGGCGGTTCGCTGTCGGCTGGCGGGATCAGTGGAAGCGGCTCGATCGAACAGGTGGAAGCCGTTGCGACCGATAGCGGCGTGGCTGTTTTCTGGCGTGCCGACGATGGCGGGACCGCGCAGGTCTATGGTCGCCGTTTCGATGGGAGCAGCTGGTCCGAGATAGGCTCTGGCAGCGCGTCGGCAGGCGGGGTCACCGCAGCGACGAACGGATTTCTCCATTGCCAATGACGGAAACCGGGTAGCGGTCGGCTTTACCAGCCTGGATGGCAATGATCTCTCGCAGGTTTTTGTGCGCACTTTCGACGGCACCAGTTGGAGTGGCGTCGGCGGCAGCGACGATGCGGACGGCCTGAGTGCGTCCGCCTTTGGTGCGCAATCCTCCTCGCTCGCCTGGCATGATGGCGATCTTTTCGCAGCTTGGTCAGAGCGGGCCGGTCAGGAAGGCGAGCGCGCCGACATCGTCGTGCAGCAGCTTTCCGGATCAAGCTGGTCGATTGTCTCCGGCGAGGGGCAGAGCGGCCGGGTCAATGGTGCCGATAGCCTTGCAACCAGCCCGGACCTCGCTTCGGGCGGTGGGGAGCTGCACCTTGTCTGGCAGGATGCGCAACCGGATGCCGGAACGGATACGGTGCATCTTTACGCTACCGCGCTTGAAAGCGGCACCTTCAAGGCAGCCGTTCCTGGCGAGGCGTCCGGTGCGGGCATTCGCGAAGCCGCGATCGAATTCGAGCATCTGAGCCTTGCGGTCGATGCTCAGGGGCGCAGCTTTACGGCCTGGTCGTCCCGGGACGCGGATGTTGCGGGCATCAATGTTCTTGGCAATCCGCAAGCGCTTGGTCAGGTCTATACTGCCGATGGCACGGCGGCCCTGCAGGCCGTCCTCGACAACAACGATCTCGGCCCCGGCGATGTGATCGTGGTGTCGGAAGGGCGATTCAGCGGGGACGTCACTATCGATGCGGACGATGCCGGTGTCACAATCACCGGCGAGGATACTGTGTTGACGGGCACGCTGACCGTTTCCGACGCGGGTGACGTCACGCTTGCACGTATCGGTCTCCATGACGTCGGCGCCTTCAATGCCGACAATCTCGTGCTGCAGCAGGCAACCCTGTCGGGTGCTCTTTCGCTAACGGGCGGTGCGGGACAATATGTTTCCGGTGCCACCATCGAAGGCGGCGTGAGCGTAGATGGTGCTTCCGGCATGACGGTGCGTGACAGCACGATCTCCGCATCCGCCGGGGCGGCCTTTTCCATTGCGGGCGTCTCCGATGGCGTCGTGTCCGGCAACGATATTTCCGGCCCGACCGGCGTGGAAATCTCCGCGACCTTCACCGGCGCGTTCACCGGCAACCGGATTCATGACGGCACACTCGGCGTGGAGTATGGCGCGGCGGCTGCGTTTGGCGGGAACACTATCACGGCCAACGATACCGGTATCCGTGTGCTTGTGAGCGACGCAGCCAAGGCGCTGGGCTTTGTCTCGGGATCTCAAGGCAACGAGGTCGTCGACAATGTCCTCGGCGTCGATCTGCAGGGCCGCATGCAGGCACAGGAGGTGGTCGGCAACGAGCTGGGCGTCAGCGGCTCTGGTATCCTCGGCGGCAACGATCTCGACCGGGCCAATCTTGTTTCCGGCAATACTGTCGGCGTGAAGAATTTCACCGGCGATATCCGGTTCAGCCGTATCGCGCACAATGGAACGGGCATCATCGCAACCGACGGTCAGCGCGTTCTTCATTCGCTGGTCTATCGCAACGAAACCACCGCGTTGCTGATCGATGGCGTGTCGAATATTCGTGTCACCAGCAGCACATTCTATGCGCCGTCCGGCGACAATATCCGCCTTCAGAATCAGGCATCCCATGTCGACATCCGGTCCTCCATTCTGTGGGCGGACGACGGCTACGACATCTATGTCTCCAATGACAGCCAGACCGGGTTCTACAGCGACTACAACACGCTGCATGCAACGGGATCGGCGAAGCTCGTCTACTGGACGAAGGATTTCACCGACATTCTCGACTGGCAGGCTGATGTCGCGCGCTACGACCTGCATTCTGTCGGCACGACGCGCATCAATCCGACGCTGTCCGAGCCGCGCTTTGCCGATCGCGGTCGCGACGATTTCCGTATTCTGGATACGGTGGCGGGACAACGCATTTCGAGCCCGGCAGCGAATAGCGGCGACATCCTTACCGACCGAGACCTGCCGGCGCTCCATGCCAATCTTCTCGCCAATCCCGGTTTCGAAAACGGGACAACCGGCTGGGACCTCAATCCGGCGGGCAGCGCGAACGCCGATGACCGTACGCCTTTCGAGGGCGGCGCCATGTACGATCCGGGCGACGTCGAGCAGGGCTTTGCGGAACAGCGTATCGACCTGCTGGATCCGGCGACCGGCCTGACGGTTGCGGATCTGGATCGGGCCGGGTCGACAGGATACGAGCTGGTGGTGGGTGGACGTATCGCCAGCGATGCGGCCTTCCCGCATGACCAGGGGCGGATCGTCGTCACGTTCCTTGATGGCTCGGATCAGGAAATCGGAACGCAGACATTCGAGAGTAACAATCCCGACGAACGCTGGGACCTTGTCGGTGGACGGGCGGAAATCCCGACCGGCGCGCGCGCCGCTCTGTTCCGTTTCGAGGGTGTGCGCAAGGACAGCGACGGGAACGATGTGCGTCTCGACAACGCCTTCGCGAGCGTGTCGGTACTGGGGGCCGGCATCACGCAAGGCGCCTGGGGCAACGAGACCGTTGCGTCGCAGGCCGCGGGCGCACAAATCGCGCTGCGCTTCCCCGACCTCTACACGGATTGGGAAAAGAACGTCCCGCATACCATCCGCTGGGAAACCTTCGGCGATGCGGGCGACTCGCCCGTTACGATCGAGCTGCTGCAGGATACGGGCGACGGGCCCGAGGTGATCCGGACCATTGCATCCTCGACACCGGATACCGGTGAGTATATCTGGACGCCGGCCAATGACGGCATCGATTTCGATACGCAAGGCTTGCGTATCCAGGTTTCGCTGACGGATGCGCCCGGCGCGCTCGACCGCAGCGTCGAGCCCTTTACCGTCCCGGAAGACGGTACTTCCTACTGGGTCGACGACGGCAGCAACACGGGCGACAGCTACACGCCGGGCGCCACCGGTGACAACCGCAATACCGGCAAGAGCGCGGATGCGCCCAAGCCCAACCCGGTCAATCTGTTCAGGGTCTATGATCTCGGGGCCGGGTCGACGCTGAGCGTCGATGCCGGTAGCTATCCCCTGATCTTCCCGTTGCAGCTTTCGGGGACGACGGATTACGGACTGGGCCTGGATGAAGGCTTTACGCTTCAGGGCGCCGGCTCGGAGGTTTCCGCTTTCTTCCCGGCGATTCCGGGCGACAGGTCTTCGTCGCTGGTCGAACTCGATGACGCCGACTTCGTGACGATCAGCGGGCTGGAGCTGCGCGATGCAGCCCGCGGCCTCTATGTGCATAATGACAGTATCGATCTGAACCTGTCTGATTTGACCGCGCATGGACACCGCCTGGAAGGCATGAAGGTCGGCACGTCTTCGCCGAACGGCGACTTCAACGATCTGACTTCCTACGACAATGGCGAAGACGGGTTCTACTTCCGCGGCAGCTTCGGGCAGATGATGTCGCCCATCGCCTACGGCAATGCCGGTGACGGACTAAACCTCGATGGAGCCATCGAGGAGATCGCCAATGTCGATTTTCGCGACAATGCAGGCGACGGGATGCACCTGCGCGATACGGGCGATGTCCGGATCCATGGCGGTGTCATTCACGGGAATGATGGCGATGGCATCGACATTTACAATTCGTCGGGCGGCACGGCGCTTATCGGTACGGACAACCTCCAGGCCGGAGGCGGGCTGGATATCTATGACAATGGCCGCGACGGCATAAGGGCAAGCGGCGATGTGCGTGTTGCCGGCAATCTCGTTCACGGCCATCTGGATGACTACTATGATGCCGGTATTTCGTTGAATGGCGGTGCCGTAGCGCAGAACAACGTAGTCATCGACAACAAGACCGGCATTGAGGCCTATACGACAGACGGCATCCTCCACAATCGCGTCTATCACAATCAGCGCACGGGCATCGTCGCGCATGATGGCGGCGATGTGATGGGGAATGTCGTCTATTCCAACAAGGCCGGTATCAATGCGCCGCTCTATGGCAGCGAGACGGTCACACTGCACAATAATCTCGTCTATGAGAACACCGACTATGGTGTCCGCGTGGACGATGGCGATACGCATGACATCGCCAACAACACGATCTACCAGCAGACGGGCGCAGGCTTGCGTGTCCAGGGCGGCGCCGAGGATGTCTGGATTCGGAACAACATCATCGTCACGCTTGCCGGACCGGGCATTCTGGTCGATGCGACCAGCCAGACCGGGCTGCGCAGCAACTACAACCAGTTCGGCGGCCCCGGCGCCGCGGGACGCTGGCAGGGCGTCGACAGGCAAACCCTTTCCGACTGGCAGAACGCGTCCTTTACCGACGATTTCAGCATTGAAGGCGATCCGCTCTTCGTCGACCCCGACGGGGGCGACGGGTCGCTGGGCTATCAGGATGCAAATAATGATGGCCGCGACGACAATTTCCACCTGCAAAGCACTATTGGTAGCGTGAAGGGAGGCGGGCTCGCGCCCGTCATCAGTGCCTCCACGGGCTTGCCCATTATGGCGGCAAGCAGCGTTTCGGCCGATGCGAGCCAGGCGCCGGGCATCGACCGCGCCTATGAGGGCGACGGCGTTGCGAACGAGCCCTCGCCCAATGGCGGTTACAGGAATATGGGTGCCTATGGTGGCACCGGGGAAGCGAGCCTCAGTCCTGCCAGCTATGTGCTGGTTCTCAATCCGAATGGCGGCGAGTCCTTCCAGCAAGGCCAGACCGTCGAGATCGCCTGGCGTTCGGATGGTTTCGGCGGCAATGTCGATATCGCCATTGCGCCCGATGGCGGTAGCTACTCCTCGCTGGCATCGGGCGAGAACAATGATGGCCGTTTCGATTGGACCATCGACGCAAACATCTATGCAGCCGGTGATTACACGCTGAAAGTGTCTTCTGCGGATACGCCTTCACTGTCCGATGAGAGCGACACGGATTTCGCGATTACACCTCCGATCAGCCGGTACTATGTCAATGACGGGTCGACTGCCGGCGATCAATACACGACCGCCATCGGTGACAATGCGAATGACGGCCAGACGGCAGCCTCGCCCAAGGCGAGCATTCGCGCGGTCATCGAAGCCTACGACTTGGGTGCGGGCGACGTTATTCTTGTCGATAGCGGCACTTATGACGTCACTACCAACATCGTCCTCGACAGCAGCGTATCCGGCGCGGGAAACAGCGAGGCCGAACGCTTTCTCATTACCGGGCCCACAATGCCGGGCGCGGAGGCCGTCCTCGACCGGGGCGACCAGTCCAACGGGAATTACGTTTTCGAGTTCACCGGCGCGGACTATGTGACGCTGTCCAACCTCACCTTCGAGCAGGGTGACCACAACATCTTTGCCGACCGGGGCATGGACAGCGACTATATCACCATTGCAGACAGCAGGGTCGGCTCGGCCGACGCGGCGCGTATCCGCTTCGATCAGGGCAACGACCATATATCGGTCCACAACCTGATCGCAGAAGGGCCGGGCAGCAGCGACTATGCGCTCTACCTCGATGGCAATGACGTAACCGTCACGGGAGGCGTTTATACCGGCTACAGCGAGGCTATCCGCATCTATGGCGACCGTGCCACGGTGGAGCGGGTCCATGCCTGGGGGAACAATCGCGGCATCAACGTGTCCAGTAGCGGCGGGGTAATCCAGGACGTCCTGGTCCATGACAACAGGGATAATGGCATTCGCGCGGCGAGCGGCACCCTCGTTACCGAGAACACTGTCTACGGTCAGGATGGCGCCAATAGCGATACCGGTATCAATATCTCCAGCGGCGCGAGCGCAGTTGACAATGAAGTCTTTGGCAACGGCACCGGCATTCGCTCCTACGGTGACGGCATCATTTCCGGCAATCGCGTCTACAACAACCACACCGGTATCCTGACTTACGATCCCGCGATTGTTGAGGACAACAGGGTCTTCGACAATGCAGTCGGCATCGCCGCCAACTTGTACGGAAGCGAGGCGGCGACCATCCGAAACAATCTGGTCACTGGTTCAACCAGTATCGGCATTCGTATTGACGATGGTCGGGATTCGATCGTTGAAAACAACACTATCTATCAGGATGGCGGCGACGCGATCCGCGTGCAGGGCGGCGCAGAGAACGCGCATATCTACAGCAACATACTAAGTGTGCTCGCGGGCGATGCGATACAGGTCTCCGGCAACAGCCAGGTCGGTTTCGACAGTGACTACAATATCTTTGACCTGCGAGGCGGTGGCACAATCGCCCGCTGGGGAGGCACGTCCTATGCTTCGCTAGACGACTGGGTCTATGCGGTGGGCGATGACAGCCACAGTCTTGCCGTCGCGCCGGACTTCATCTCGCCCGGCGGCTCCGACGGCATCATAGGCTATAGCCGGTCTGCCGCGGGCGCTGCTCAGATTCTGGACCGCGGCGATAGCGGCTATGGCGAAACGGGAAGCTGGGCACAGGATTCCGCCGGCTATGGCGGTACGCAGGGACGCGCAACATCTTCGGATGCGGAAGCAAGCTGGACCTTCGACAATCTGGAAGATGGGGCGACCTACCGGATCGCCGTTTCCTGGGACGACATCTACAGCAACTACAATAACGACATTGCCTCGTATCAAACCTATCTCGTGGAGGATGCCAAGGGTGTTGTCGACAAGCTTGAAGTCCGGCCGCGCTATAATCAGCCCGATAGCGATTTCACGGAAGGCAGTCGCCCCTTCCAGTCGATCGGCGAAGTCGAGGTGTCAGGGACGACGCTTGCCGTTCGTCTGCCGCAATCCCTGGCTCGCGATGGTCACATCATCGCCGATGCGGTTCGTCTGCAGCGCGTCGAAGGGGATGCCGCAGCGGATGACAATTTCCGCTTGCAGGCAGGCTCGCCGGCTATCGACGCGGGCAACATTAATCGCTGGTACTACGGGGAGCTGACGCCGAGTGGCGACCGCACCAATATTGGCGTCTATGGCAATACCCCGGATGCAGCCGGTTCGGCGGCGCAGCTCATCCAGCTCCTGGGCCCCAGCCGCTACGAGAAGCTGGAAGTTGGCGAAACGGTGAACCTGGCCTGGCGATCTGCGGGCGTCACCGCACTTCGTCCTGTCGCTCTCATCAATGCGGGCGGAAACTCGGTCATCACAAATGACAATGGCCGCTGGATGGGTGATCGGTTCCGCGTCAGTGGCGGCGACTCGGATTACTACAATTTCAGCGCACCGGATCTCAGCGATCCGCTCGCCGGTCCGGCTTCGATCTACGAGTCCTATGCCGATGCGAGCGCAGGCGGCTCTGTCGACTACTCGCTTCCCGTTGGCCCGGGCGACTACACCATCCGCCTTCATCTGCTTGAAGAAAGCGATTACGTGGACCCGGGCGAGCGAACCTTCGACATCCTCGTCAACGGCAGCGTGGTACAGCAGGACGTCGATCC
>CAYSVF010000018.1:0-14733 GCA_964434415.1 uncultured Parvibaculum sp. | reverse complement strand
CGGGGGGCTTCTCCTGCCAGGCGTTATATCCAGATGAATACTCCGCATGGCAGGCGGGGAATTGCAAGGTCGAAGCCGTTCGCGACCGTGTGCCCGGAGAGCCGGGCCGTCGTGGCGCTCAGGCGCGCGAGTGAAGGGGGGCGGCCGCGGCGTCGCCGGCGTTTGCGGCCTGCGTCGTCGCGATCTGCGTAGTGTCGGCCTGGATCGGCTTGGGCATCCGGTTAGTCACGCTGGCGACATAGGCCATCATCTGCGCGAAGGCGTCGTCGGTCAGGTCCACGAAGACGCGCCGGCCGTCTTCGGGGTCGCGGATGCGGGTCGCCAGTTTTTCGGCGACGAGATCGCCGATGCGGCGCAGCGCCGTGGTGGCGGGCACGTTGGCAGCGATGCACAGGCTCGAGACGGAGACGCGCTTGCCGGAGAGCCGGGCTTCCGCAAGATCGAGAAGCATGTCCCAGGCGGGATCGGAGAAGAGCTTGCCCGGCAGGAAGTTCGACCGCGAACCGGACAACTCGATGAGGGCGCGCACCCATCGGCGCATCTGGGCCTGATCGAGCGAGGGATCTCCCGCCGTGCCGCCCCGCCGGGCTGCGCCGAAGGAGACGAGATTGCCGGACCCGGCGCCATTGATGCCGTCCTCCCTCCCATTGCCGTCGGATTTGCGGGAGGCGTCGTCCAGCCGGTCTAGAACGCCCAGCATGTTGGAGGTTCGGGCCATCATCAGCTCCGCCTCGCTGCGGATCGTGTCGGTGAAATAGGCGATGTGGCAAAGCTCGTTCAGCTTGCGGACGCCATCCTGGAAGGCGGCGGCCAGGTCTTCCTCGGCAAAGGGATGCGGCAGGCTCGACCATGAGGTGCTGCGGCCGAGCCGCGCCACGGTACGGGGGCAGAGCTGGGTCGCCAGCAGCACGATATGAGTGCGGCTGCGCGCCGCGCTCCCGGCGCAGGCGTGGTGGATGCGCGTGACCCATTCCTCCGCGGACAGGCCGCAAAGCGCGTCATCCGCGTCGTCGCCGGCGCCCGGCAGCAGCGAAATCAGCAGCAGGCGCGGGTCGGCGCCCCGGCCGATCGTCTCCAGAAAGGCGGCGCGCGTGGGCGGGGCTTCCCATGAAAAATGCCCGGCCTTTTCGGTCAGGCGAAGGGCGTTGGCCGTCTGTCCTGCATCGTTCAGCAAGGCCGCGAAGGCCGGATCGACGATGACGGCGGATGATTGGGCTGCGGCAAGGCTTCCCTGAAACAGGCTATTCATATCAGTCCCCCATTAACCATAGACTCAGTGTTGGTACACCTATGTTGCCACATCTTTAGTTCTATACAAGAGGGATTATCGTAAATTTTTGGTTATAGCCCCTAAACTGACAAGTCGGGGGTGGTCGCGGCGCTTCGGCGGTCGCATTTATCATGTATGCCTTAGGGGTATCGGGCCGACCGGGGCAGGGAGCGCAGGGCTTGTGAATGAGTAAGGTATCGAGTGAAACGCAGCCCTGGCACGCTATGGACGAGGCCGCCGTGCTGAACGCCCTGGCGACGCAAGCCAAAGGGCTGGGGGAGGATGAGGCGGCGCGGCGGCTTGAAAGTCATGGGCCGAACAGCCTGCCCGAAACCCGGCAGCGCGGCGTGTTCCGGCGATTTCTCGACCAGTTCCGCAATGTCCTCATCTATGTGCTGCTGGTCGCGGCCGTGGTCACGGGCGCCATCGGGCATGTCACGGATGCCCTGGTCATTCTCGGCGTCGTGCTCATCAATGCGGTGATCGGGTTCATTCAGGAGGGACGGGCGGAAGCGGCGCTCGATGCCATTCGCGAGATGCTTGCCCCGCTCGCCACGGTACGGCGCGACGGTATGCGCCGCGAAATCCCGGCCAGGGAGCTGGTGCCCGGCGATATCGTGCTGCTCGATCCGGGCGACCGGGTGCCGGCCGATCTCAGACTTCTGGGCGCACGCGGCCTTGAGATACAGGAGGCCGCGCTGACGGGCGAATCCCTGCCCGTGGTCAAGGATACGGGCCTGCAGGCGGCTGAAACGCCGATGGCCGACCGGCATGACATGGCTTATTCGAGCACGCTGGTCACGCGCGGCGCGGGCGAAGGCGTGGTGGTGGCCTCGGGCGCGGAAAGCGAAATGGGCCGCATCGGCAGGATGATCGCCGAGGCGGAGACCCTCGAGACGCCGCTGATGAGGCGGCTGCGGACATTCGGCGGGCAGCTCACGGTCATGATCGGTGCGCTCGCCGTGGCCGCCGTTCTTTTCGGAACTCTTGTTCGCGGTTATGCGCTGCAGGACATGTTTCTCGCCGCGGTGGCGATTGCCGTGGCGGCGATTCCCGAAGGGCTTCCCGCCATCATGACCATTGCGCTCGCCATCGGCGTGCAGCGCATGGCGTCGCGAAACGCCATCATCCGCTATCTCCCCGCCGTGGAGGCGCTGGGCTCTGTCACCGTCATCTGCACCGACAAGACCGGCACGCTCACCTTCAACCAGATGATGGTGGCGCGCGTGGTGACGCCGACCGGCCGCCATGATTTCAGCGGCGCCGGCTATGAACCGGAAGGCCGCCTTACGACGGACGGCGATTTGAAGGATGACGAGGGGGATCTCGCCGAAGAGGAAGTCAGACGTTTGCTCGCGGCGGGTGTCCTTTGCTCGGATGCCGCGCTTGAAAAGCGGGCCGGGGAATGGGCCGTGCAGGGCGATCCGCTGGAAGGGGCCATCCTCGCCGCCGCGCCCAAGGTCGGGCTCGATACAAAGGCGCTGGATATTGCCAGACCGCGGCGCGATGTCGTGCCGTTCGACGCCCGGCGGCGTTTGATGGCGGTCCTCACCGCATCGGACGAGACGCAGGGCGCGGAGCTGATCGTCAAGGGCGCGCCGGAAACCGTGCTTGCGGTGTGCGACCGTCAGGCCGGCGTCGACGGCGACCGGCCGCTGGACCGGTCCCGCTGGGAGGCGGCGATGCATCGCCTCATGAAAGAAGGCGACCGCGTCATCGCCGTCGCCAGGCGCGAGGTCGAGCAAGGCAAGACCGACATTCTCGATGGCGATCTGGAGGGCGGCTTCGTGCTTCTGGGGTTGCTCGGCCTCTCGGATCCGCCCCGTCCGGAAGCGGTCCAGGCCGTGGCGGCCTGCCGCCGCGCCGGGATCGACGTCAAGATGATCACCGGCGACCATCCGGCAACGGCCGAGGCTATCGCGCGGCGCGTGGGCCTCTCGGGCGACACTGTCGTGACCGGGACGGAGATCGACGGTCTCGACGATGAGGGCCTGCGGGCCTGCGTTGCCGGGGCGGATGTCTTTGCCCGCACGACGCCGGAACATAAATTGAGGCTGGTGAACGCCTTGCAGGCGCGCGGCGACCTCGTCGCGATGACGGGGGACGGCGTCAATGACGCCCCGGCGCTGACGCGGGCCGATATCGGCATCGCGATGGGCGCGCGCGGAACGGAGGCGGCAAAGGATGCGTCCGCCATGGTGCTGGCCGACGATAATTTCGCCTCCATCGTTAGCGCGGTGGAAGAGGGCCGCACCGTCTATGAGAACCTGAAGAAGTCCATCGTCTTCATCCTGCCGACCAGCGGCGGCGAGGCGATGGTGCTGATCGGCGCCATTCTGGCGGGCACGATACTGCCCGTCACCGCGGTCCAGATCCTGTGGGTGAATATGGTGACCACGGTCACGCTGGCGCTCGCGCTCGCCTTCGAGCCGAGCGGCAAGGACATCATGGCCCAGCGACCGCGCCCCGCCGGCGAGGCGCTGATCTCGGGCCAGCTCATATGGCGGACCGCCTTCGTGTCCCTGCTGATGATGGCGGGGATCTTCGCGGTATTCTTCGGCATCGGCGAGGCGTCGGCGACGCTCGCGCATCGGCAGACCCTGGCGGTCAATATGCTGGTGGCGTTCGAAGCGTTCTATCTTCTGAACTGCCGGGAGTTGCGCCTGTCGATTTTCCATGCGCATTGGGGGCGCGGTGCGCGCCCCGTTCTGCTGGCAATCGTTTCGGTTTTCGCGTTGCAGGCCGCCTTTACATACTGGCCGCCCGCGCAGGCGCTGTTCGGCACCGCGCCCCTTGCGCTTTCCGACTGGCTGCTGCTCGGCGCGGCGGGGCTGGCGCTCCTCGTCGTCGTCGAAGCCGACAAGGCCGTCTGGCGGTTCTTCAGTCGGCGGCGGCCTGCATGACGGGCGAGGCCACCGGCGTCTCGATATAGTCGGCGGGGTCGAGGTCGCGCGTCTGCTGGCGGTAGCTCATGGTGAGGCCGGGCCAGATGGTCGTGTTCTTGCCGCTTTCGGCGATGTACCAGCTGTTGCAGCCCGTCGCCCAGACGGTGTGCCCGATCTCCTTTTGAAGATCGCCGTTGAATTTCGCCTGCACCTCCGGCTTCAGTTCGAGCGCGGCGAGGCGGTCCTTCTCCATCAGCTCGAGCGCCTGCATCGTGTAGTGCACCTGCGCCTCGATCATCAGGATGATCGAGTTGGAGCCGAGTCCGGTATTGGGGCCCAGCAGCATGTAGAAATTCGGGAAGCCCGCCGTGGTGATGCCGTAATAGGCTTCCGCGCCGCCAAGCTCGGTCCACACCTCGTTGAGGTCGCGGCCGCCGCGCCCCCGGATCGAGATTTCCGCGAACGGGTCGGTCGCCTTGAAGCCCGTGCCGTAGATGATGGCATCGACTTCGATTTCCTCGCCCTCATTGGTGACGATGGAATGTTCGCGCACTTCGGCGACGCCGCTCGTTTCGACGCTGGCGTTGGGCGCGGCCAGCGCCTCGTAATAATTGTTCGACAGCAGTACGCGCTTGCAGCCGAGCTGATAGGTCGGCGTCAGCTTCTTGCGCAGTTCCGGGTCCTTCACCGCCTTGCGCAGATATTTGCGTCCCAGCGCCTCGCCCTTCTTCACCTGGTCGGGACTGTTCACGAAGAACCAGGTGCCCAGTTCCATGCGCGCCCAGATGAAGCCGCGGAAGAGCCGCCGCGCGAAGGGCATGTATTTGTAGAGCCGTTTCTCCCAGTTGCGGATCGGGCGGTCGTCCTTCGGCAGCACCCAGGGCGCGGTCCGCTGGAAGAGGGTGAGGTGCGCGACCTTGGGCTGGATTTCCGGCACGAACTGAATGGCGCTCGCGCCCGTGCCGATCACGGCGACCTTCTTGCCCGTCAGGTCGACATCGTGGTTCCACTCCGCGGAGTGGAAGGCCGCGCCCTTGAAATTCTCGATGCCCTTGAGGTTCGGATAGGCGGGCAGGCAGAGCGCGCCCACGCCGGAGACGAGGTTGCGGCAGGCGATCTCGTTGCCCTTCTGCGTCTTTACCTTCCAGAGCAGGGTCTCCTCGTCGAAGGATGCGCTCTCGATCCCCTCATTGAAGCGGCAATATTTCCGCAGCTCGTATTTGTCGGCCACGCGCTTCTGATAGGCCCAGATTTCCTGCTGGCCGGAATACATGCGCGACCAGTCCGGATTGCCCTCGAAGGAGAAGGAATAAAGATGCGAGGGCACGTCGCAGGCGCAGCCCGGATAGGTGTTGTCCCGCCAGGTGCCGCCGATATCGCCGGCCTTTTCGAGGATGGTGAAGTCGGTCTTGCCGGCTTCCTGCAGCTTGATCGCCATGCACATGCCGGAAAAACCGGCGCCGATGATGACCGTTTCGACGTCGGGCGCGACCTTTTTGCAAGGGTCTTCCACTGTTTTCCGGGGGGTATTCATGGCATTACTCCGTGCTGTCGGCATTGGCCCTACGCATTCTGCTGCCTATTTGTATCTGACAAGAGCGTATGTCAATATGTTGCATGATCATGGATGAGAAAAACGACGTAGCGGAAAGGCCCGTTTCCGCCTCCGAAAGCGGCGCGGGCGCCCGGCGCTATCGCGGGGCTGCGCTCGCCGAACGCAAGGCGATCCGGCGCGGCCAGCTCATCGAGGCGGGTCTGGAGGTCTTCGGGACGGTCGGCTATGCGCAGGCGACGGTGAAGATGATCTGTGCGGAAGCCGGGCTGACCGAGCGCTATTTCTACGAATCCTTCGCCAATCGGGAATCCTTCTTCGAAGCCGTTTACGGCCGCGTGGCCGAAATCATCGGCGGCTTGATGAACGATGCCATCGAGGCCGCCCCGGAAGAGCCCGAAGCCAAGGCGAAGGCCCTGATCGACGCCTATTTCCGCAAGATCGAAGAGGACCCGAAATTCGCGCGTATCCTGCTGCTGGAAGTGATCGGCGTCAGCCATGAGCTTGAAAGCATCTATCGCGCGGCGATGCAGCTCTTCACCGATCTGGTGCGCGACCGCCTGCCGGAGCTGCTGCAAGCGGCGGTTGCGCGAAAGGCCGATCCGGATGTCGTCGCGGCGGGCCTTGTCGGCGCCATCGTGCATGTCGCCATGCGCTGGGTGATTTCCGACTATGAAAAGTCCCGCGAGGACATGACCCAGGGCCTCATGGAAATTTTCCGCGCCGTCGCGCAGGAAAGCTGACACCGGGACGATCCGTTTCCGGCCCTCCCGCGCCGTTTGGCAATTGCACGGCTCAGACACTTTGTCGCTCCTGCGCCGATCCGGCACCGGATGCTTGGCAACCGCTGTTCGCGGGCGCACACTCCCGGACGAGCGGGAGAACGGGCATGAAGCAATGCGAGGTTAGTCATGCCGGACAGCATGTCCCCGGCCGGTGGCCCCAACACAGCAACGTCGCGCAAGACGCAACCGGATGAGAAAAAGCTCGATCCGGCGGCGATCGATGCGCTGTTGAAGGAATCCGGCACGGATGCCGCGCAGGGTCTTGCCTCCGACGAGGCGGCGCGGCGGCTTGAGAAATTCGGCCGCAACGAACTTGCGGAAAAACATCAAAGCCTGTTGTTGCGCCTTTTCAGGTTCTTCTGGGGCCCCATTCCCTGGATGATCGAGATCGCGGCCATCCTGTCGGCCGCGCTCGGCCATTGGCCGGACCTCTCCATTATCCTCGTCATGCTCGCGGTCAATGCGGTTGTCGGCTTCTGGCAGGAATACAAGGCGGACAATGCGATCCAGCTTCTGAAAAAGCGGCTGGCGGCGCGCGCCCGCGTGCTGCGCGACGGGAGCTGGCGGGATATCGACGCCGCCGAGCTCGTGCCCGGCGATATCGTCCGCGTGAAGATGGGCGGCATCGTGCCCGCCGACATGACGATCGTGAAGGACGATTATCTGAGCGTGGACCAGTCGGCGCTGACGGGCGAGTCGCTGCCGGTCGACCGGGGCATGGGCGAGGCGCTTTATTCCGGTTCCATCGCGCGGCTCGGCGAGGCCACGGGCGTCGTCACCGAAACGGGGCCGCGCAGCTTTTTCGGGCGCACGGCGAACCTCGTCCAGAAGGCGAAGGGCGTCTCGCATTTTCAGCGCGCCGTTCTCCGGATCGGCAATTTTCTTATTCTCGTCACGGCGGCGCTCGTCGCCTTCACCGTCATCATTGCGCTCTACCGGCACGACCCGCTGTTCGAGACGCTGCAATTCGCGCTGATCCTGACGGTCGCCTCCATTCCCGTGGCGCTGCCGGCCATTCTCTCGGTCACCATGGCGGTGGGCGCGGAAAAGCTCGCCGCGTTGCGCGCCATCGTTGCGCGCCTCGTTTCCATCGAGGAAATGGCGGGCATGGACGTTCTGTGTTCCGACAAGACGGGCACGCTGACGAAGAACGAGCTGACGCTGGGCGACTTGCAGCCGCTCGACGGGGTGAGCGCCGACGAGCTGATCGAGGCGGCGGCGCTGGCCTGCGATCCGGATGCGCCCGATGCCATCGACACCGCGATCCTGGCGGGCGTCCCCGACAGGGCCTCGCTTTCCGCTTACAGGCGCGTCGCCTTCCATCCCTTCGATCCGGTGTCCAAGCGCGCGGAGGCCGATCTTGAAAAGGACGGCACCCGCCTCAGCGTCGCCAAGGGCGCGCCGCAGGTGATGCTCGATCTGTGCGATGCTTCTGAAGAAGAACGCGCCCGCGTCGGCAAGATGGTCGACGAGGCGGCGGGGCACGGTCTGCGCATGATCGGCGTTGCGCGCGCGGCAAAGGAGGGCGACTGGACGCTTCTCGGCCTGCTGCCGCTTTTCGATCCGCCGCGCGAGGACAGCGCCGCCACCATCGCCGAACTGCGTCGTCTCGGTGTGAACGTCAAGATGATCACGGGCGACCATGAGGCGATTGCGCGCGAGATCGCCGCCAAGCTCGATCTCGGGCCGAATATTCTCGTGGCAAGCGATGTCTTCGGCGCTGACGGCAGCGGCAAGGCCGCTCAGGCGGAAAAGGCCGTGCTGGAGGCGGACGGTTTCGCCCGCGTCTTTCCCCAGCACAAATTCGAAATCGTCGAGGCGTTGCAGGACCGTGGCCATATCGTCGGCATGACGGGCGACGGGGTGAACGATGCACCCGCGCTCAAACAGGCCGATATGGGCGTGGCGGTCAGCGGAGCGACGGATGCCGCCCGCGCCGCCGCCGATCTCGTCCTCACCGCGCCGGGACTTTCCGTCATCACCCGCGCGGTGGAAGAGGCGCGGCGCATCTTCGAGCGCATGACGAGCTATGCGACCTATCGCATCGCGGAGACCATTCGCGTGCTCATCTTCATGACGTTGAGTATCGCGCTCTTCAACTTCTATCCCGTCACCGCCGTGATGGTGGTTCTGCTGGCGCTTCTGAACGACCTCTCGATCATGATGATCGCCTATGACAATGCGCCCGTCGCGCCGCGGCCTGTGCGCTGGGACATGACGCGCATCCGCGTGGTGGCCGGGGCGCTGGGCATTTTCGGCGTCATTTCGAGCTTCACCGTTTTCTTGTTGGCGCGGGACTATCTGCATCTGCCGCATGATGTCGTTCAGACCGTCGTCTTTCTGAAGCTGCTCGTGGCCGGTCACATGACCATCTATCTCACGCGCAATGAGGGCTGGCTCTGGGACAGGCCCTGGCCGAGCTGGAAGCTCATCGTGCCCGCGGAGCTCACCCAGGTGGTCGGCACGCTTGCCGCCGTCTATGGCGTCTTCATGACGCCCATCGGCTGGAAGCTGGCGCTCATGGTCTGGGGCTTTGCGATTGTGGCCTTCATGCTGGCCAGCGGTGTGAAAGTGGCGACCTATCGTCTCTACAAGCATGCGATGCTGGCCAATCGCCGACATCTGGAGCGGGTGGAATCGCATCTTTACCGCTAGCGGCGGCATGGCTCTTTCATCGTCGGCGAAATGAATTATGTTCCGCTGTGAACGACGCCCCAGCGGAGCATTGCCGAGAATGGCCGAGACATCGCCCGACCAGAGTTTGCCCGAGTTGAGTTTTGCCGACGCGGCCGACGGCGTCATCGCCATGGCGCATTATGCAGGCGCGAAGGGCCTTGTGCCCGCGACCAGCGGTAATTTTTCCGTCCGTATGAATACAACCCATGCCGCCGTCACGGCGACGGGCGCGAACAAGGCGGCGCTTGTCCGCGACGAGGTCATCGAGGCGGAAATCGCGGGCGAAAAACATCCCCGGGCGTCCGCCGAGGCGCCGCTTCATCTGGTGCGCTATGCCCATGCGCCCGAAATCGGCGCCATCTCGCATATCCATTCGCTGGCGGCGACCCTGCTGTCGCGCCGTCACGAAGCCGAAGGCGTGTTGCGGCTGGAAGGCTGGGAATTGCTCAAGGCCTTTTCGGGCATCGACACCCATGAGACGGTGATGGAGGTGCCGATCGTTCCGAACGATCAGGATACGGACCGGCTGGCGATGCTTGTCGAAAGACGGTTGCGGGAAAGCCCGCCCGGTTTCGGCTATCTGATCGCGGGGCACGGGCTTTATGTCTGGGGCGCCACCTATCAGGATGTGCTGCGGCATATGGAGGCGTTCGAGTTTCTGTTGACGGCGCAACTCTATGAGGAGGGACGGCCATGACCCGATTGACGGTTTATCCCGACACCGACCCGGCGACGGTTTTGCGCGATACGCGCGATGGCGAGGAAATCGCCGCCGCGCTGGCGGAAATCGGCGTCGATTTCGAACGCTGGGACGCGGCGCATTCTCTCGCGGCGGACGCCGATCAGGCGGCGGTGCTGGCGGCCTATGACGCGGAAGTCTCCAGGCTGATGAAGGAAGGCGGCTATCGCAGCGTCGATGTGGCGCGGGTGAAGCCCGACAATCCGCAAGCCGGCGAGCTGCGCAAGAAGTTCCTGGCCGAGCATACGCATGACGACGATGAAGTGCGTTTCTTCGTGGAAGGGGCGGGCGCCTTCTATCTGCGCAAGGGCGGCAAGGTCTATCGCGTTGTCTGCGAGCGTAACGATCTCATTTCGGTGCCGGCCGGCACGACGCACTGGTTCGATACCGGCCCCGCGCCGGATTTCTGCGCGATCCGCATCTTCACCACGCCGGATGGCTGGGTCGGGCATTTCACCGGCGACGACATTGCCGAGCGGTTTCCCAAATTCGAAAACGCCTGACGGAGCATCCATGACCGACAAGGCCGTGAAAGCCGTCGTGACCGATATCGAAGGCACGACGACACCCATCGAATTCGTGCATGAGGTTCTGTTCCCCTATGCGCGGGAACGGATGGCTGCGTTCTGCGAAACGAATGTGGCTGTGCCGGAGGTTGCGAAGGCGCTTGCCGATGCGCGCGAGCTGGCGGGCGATCCCGCGCTCGATCTCGACGGTACGGTCGCGCTTCTCCTGCAATGGATGGCGGAGGACCGGAAGGCCGGTCCGCTCAAAAGCCTGCAGGGTCTCATCTGGCGCGATGGTTATGAAGGCGGCGTGCTCAAGGGCCAGGTCTATGACGATGTGCCGGGCGAGCTTCGTCGCTGGCGGGAGCGGGGCCTGTCGCTCTTCGTCTATTCCTCCGGCTCCGTCGCGGCGCAGAAGCTGATCTTCGGCTATTCGGACAAGGGCGATCTGACGCCGCTTTTCGACGGCTATTTCGATACCGCCATCGGTGCAAAGGTGGAGGCAGGCTCCTATGGCGCCATCGCCGGGGAGACCGGTTTCGCGCCCGGCAACATTCTTTTCCTTTCCGATCACGCAGGCGAAATCGCGGCGGCGCAAGAGGCTGGGCTCCGGGCGGTGCGGCTCGACCGGGCTTTGCCGCGCGATGCCTGGACGCAGGACGACGCCGCGCCGGCCGCCGGCTCTTTCGCCGCGGTCGAAACGCATCTTTCGCCGGGGCGCTAGCTCGGGCTCGCCGGGCTTTCCGGCGTGGAGTCCTGATCGGATCCCTCGCCCTCGGATGGGCCGGGCGTCGGTGTCCCGGTGATGTCTTTTTCGCCATCGGTAATGGCGTCCTGCAGCGCCGGATCGTTGACCTCCTGCGCGGCGGCCAGCATCCGGCTGGCCAGGGCGGGCTGGGTGACGCCCAGCGTGGCGATGGCCTGACCGATACCCGTGCCGAGGGCGGGCTTCACGCTTTCATATTGCGGCCTGGTCGCCATTCGGCTCGCGACGCCGGTCGTGCGGACGGGGTCGTCGGAGCCCGTGATGTAGTCGGCGACGGCCTCCGCGATGGCGTCGGGGTTGCCCGCATTCCCTTCCACGATCCCGGCGATCGCGGTTTCGTCCTGCGTGTCGCGGATCTTGAGGGCCAGCTTTCCCGCCGTTTCCAGAACGGACCGGACTTCATCGGTCAGCGGGAGGCCGACCCTTGCCGCTTTCATCGCCGCGATGATCTCGCGCGTCTTTTGGGGGGTGTCGGCGGCGGCCGTCAGCAGGGCCTGGAGCTGCGTATCCAGCTCGTTGGCGAGCGCATTGCGCTCGGGCTCGGAAAGGTCCGTATTCGATGTTTTCCGGTTGTAGTCCTCGATGAGGAGGCGCGCTGCCGGATCCGGGGTCACTTGCGCGGCGGTCAGCGCTTGCTGGGCGGGCGCAGGCGTCGGCCGGAGAACAGAGGCGGATGAGGCGAGCAGGATCGTGAAGGCCAGAACAGGCGATAGGCGGCGCATCGGTAGTCTCCCGCGAAATATGGTTAATCGCGTCGAGTATCCCGAAAAGAGACAATCTTTACCGTTGCAACTGAGTTCGTTCTGAAAGCTGAGCGCGGTCAAATGAGCCCGTATTGACGCAATAAAGGGAGGACGTCGATCGTCCTCCCTCCAAAGGCGTCGTTCGCGGGCCGGTCAGGCCGGTTTCCTGATCGGCGTCCTGAAATAGACGGTGCCGTTGTCGTCAGCGGGCGGAAGGTTCCCGCCGCGCATGTTCACCTGCAGGGAGGCATAGAGAAGGCGTGGCGTGCCCAGTCCGGCATCCCTGTTCTGCCGTGTCGCGACGAACTCGTCTTCGCTCACGCCGTCGCGAAGATGCACGTTGGAGGCTTTTTCCTCCGCCACGGTGGTTTCCCAGCGATGGTCGGCGCGGCCCTCGGGCAGATAGTCGTGGCACATGAAAAGCCGCGTCTCCGGCGGCAGCGCGAATATCCTGCGCGTGGAGCGGTAAAGCTCATGCGCGTCCCCGCCGGGGAAGTCGGTGCGCGCCGTGCCGTAATCCGGCATGAAGAGCGTGTCGCCGACAAAGGCCGCGTCGCCGATCGCATAGGTCACGTCGGCCGCCGTATGGCCCGGCGTATGGATCACATGCGCCTCGATATCGCCGATGCTGAACGTGTCGCCATCCGCGAACAGGCGGTCATAGGGTTTGCCGTCCGGGGCGAGGTCCAGTGCGTTGAAGATCTGGCGCCAATAGCTCTGGATGTCCTTCACATGCTCGCCGATACCGGACTGCCCGCCCAGTTTCTCGCGCACATAGGGGGTCGCGGTCAGGTGGTCGGCATGGACATGCGTGTCGAGCACCCATTCCACTGTGAGGTCGCGACGGCGCACCTCCTCGATCACCTTGTCCGCCGAGGCGGTGGAGAGCCGTCCGGAGGCCGGGTCGTAGTCGAGCACGCTGTCGATGATGGCCGCCTTGCCGCTATCGGGGTCGGCGACGATATAGGTGACGGTCTTGGTCACGTCGTCGAAAAAGGCGGAAACTTCCGGTTTTCCGGGCGTTTTCTGGGACATGGCGCGGCTCCTTTTTCACCAGTGCGAGTGGTATTTATATATTAGGTGTCTCTTATTTATCAAGCCCCTCCCGGCCATCCTGCTTATGAAACTCAGAATGAGTTGCAATATCTTCGTTCCCTCTCTAGAAATGCCGCGCTGCAGGTCGTCGGCGGACACCGCCCGCCGCGGCGATGGGGAATTTAGAGAAATGGAGTTTCAGATGGGATATCGCCAGCGAATGAGCGCGCCGCTCCGCGTACAGGGCCGCACGCTTGCACTGGCCGGCATGGCCATGGCCGGAATTTTCATGGCGGGGACGAGCGCGGCGCAGGCCGAAGACGGTTTTTCCTATGAAGGAAACCTGACGGGCACCTTCCTCGCGGCGAGCGACGATCGCGCCCGGCCCGAGCCCGCGCTTTCGGGCGATCTTTTCGGCACCTATGCATTCGGCGATTTCGCCTTTGTCGGTCATCTGGAAGGCAGCACCACGCCGCGTGCGAACGGCATTTCCACCTTCATTCCGAACAACAACGCCGATAGCGGCAGCGCGCTGAACGGCAACGGTCATGGCCGCGTTCAGCTTTCGGAGTTCTATCTTCAGTTCGGCAATGACGATGTGACGGCGGCGGTCGGTCTCATCGACGCCACGGCCTGGCTCGATGCGAGCGCAGTGGCAAATGACGAGCACTCCCAGTTCCTCAATGCGACGCTGGTCAACAATCCGACCATCGCCTTTCCGGACTATACGCTGGGCGGCGTGGTTGCGCTGGAAGGTCATGACGCCCTTCCGGGCATTACCGCCTTCCTCGGCAGCTCCAACGGCCTCGCCGACAATCCGGATGCCGATTACGACGAGCTGTTCGATGTGGGCGACACGGGCAAGGGCATCTTCGGCGCGCTGGAACTGCAATGGGCCGTCAAAGGTCTGGGCGACACCGGTGCGGTCCGTATCGGTGCCTGGACGAACACCGCCGATTTCGCTCGGCTGAACGGCACCGCCGGCACCAAGAACAATTACGGCGTCTACGGCGTCATCGACGGCAATGTGGATGAGCTTGGCTGGTCCATCCGCGCCGGCATGGCCGACAAGAGCGTTTCGCCTGCGGCCTGGTTCATCGGCGGCGCGGTGGAGCATCCGCTCGGCCCGGTCACGATGGGTCTCGGCCTCACCCATACGGCGGCCTCCGGGGATCTCGGCGCGGGCTTCTCCGACGAGACGAATGCGGAACTCTATGCGCGCTACGACGCCATCGAAAACCTGCACATCACGCCGCTCGTTCAGTGGACGAACAATCCCGGCTTCGACGATACGGGAGCGGCAATCGACGAGTCGGTCGTGATCTTCGGCGTGCGTGTCGGCGTCGACATCTGATCCGTCGGCATAAGGTAAAAGCGAAACGGGCCCGGCAGATTGCCGGGCCCGATTGCGTTTAGCCGGAGCGATAGGTCAGTCGCATTTGCCTTCGTCCTGGCAGCCCTTGTAGCCGCCGGCTGCGCCGCCGACCGCGCCGCCGATCACGGCGCCGGCAACGGCGGATCCGCCCGTCACGGCGCCGATGGCGGCACCGCCCGCCGCGCCGATGGCTGCGCCGGAGGCAAGCCCCGCTTCGGTGGGGCTCATATTGGTGCAGGCGCCCAGGCCCAGCATGGGCACCATGGCGAGAACGATTGCCGTCTTCTTCATCGTGATCTCCTGTCTGTGAACGGGAGCCGTCTTGTCCCTAAAAACGTCAGACCTTCGATGGCATCAAGACTTACGGGACATCGGGGCGAGAACATGGCGGCAATCGGGTG
>CAYSVF010000017.1:0-15031 GCA_964434415.1 uncultured Parvibaculum sp. | reverse complement strand
CGGCCCCCCGCCGAAGAACCGGGCGGCGAAGTAACCGCCTGGGCGGGCCCTCATGACGTGCTCCACCTGCAGGGCACGGGAAGCACCACCGTGACCGGCGACAACGGAACGAGTCACGGCATGCGGGCGAGTTTCGTCTTCGGCCATGACGGCGGCTTCCGGGACGCGTCGGGCTATGACCAGCAGAAGGCGCGGCTTCGTTATGACTATGATTCCGCCGACACAAATGTCATGGCGACGCTGACCTATGTAAACGTCAATCAGGAAACGGCGACCTACGCCAGCTCCTACAAGGACCCGGGCATCTACAAGGCCAACCCGAATCCGGAAGCCTATCGCGACGCCTTTTCCGGACGCGCCATGGTCCGTATCGAGCGGCACATTTCCGACGATCAGATGCTGGTCATCACGCCATATGCGCGCCGGACCTATATGAATTTCCTGATGCATTTCCTGCCGGGATCGCCTGTCGAAGAAAATCAGCAGACCGGTGGCGGCATGCAGTCGAGCTACGTGTTCAATCTTGACGGCGGTCACCGGGTCATTGCCGGCTTCGACGTGGATTACACGCGCGGCACGCTGACGGAAATCCAGAGCAACCCGACCGTCTTTGCCTATGCGCAGGGCACCCATTACGACTATGCGGTCAATGCGCTCGTACTCGCCCCCTATCTTCAGACCGAGTGGAAGCTCGACGAGGCGACGACACTCGATGCCGGGGCGCGTCTCGAATTCACGCGCTACGATTATGAAAACCGGACCGCGAACGGGGCGCTCGGCAAGGCACTGCGGATCCCGAGCGAGATCAGCACCTTCGCCGATGTCTCGCCCAAGCTCGGCCTGGTACACGAGTTCAACGAGGATCTGACCGGTTTCATTCGCCTCGCCCGCGGCACACGCGCGCCGCAGACAACCGATCTCTATCGCCTGCGTATCAACGAGACCGCGGGCGCGGCGCATTCGGAGATTCTCGACAGCGTGGAAATCGGTGCGCGCGGCGGCATCGGCGCGCTTCGCTACTCGGCCACGGCCTATTTCATGAAGAAGCACAATTTCTATTTCCGCGACGCGAACGACACCAATGTGGCCGACGGCAAGACGCAGCATGTCGGTATCGAACTCGAAGTCGCCACGCCGCTTGCCTATGGTTTCGATATAGCAGCTTCAGGCACTTATGCCCGGCACACTTATGAGTTCAATCGGCCCATCACATCCGGCCCTCTGACCACCGAGTCGATCCGTTCCGGCGACGATGTGGATACCGCCCCGCGCACTCTCGCCAATGTCGCGCTTGGCTACAATTTCGACGAGGACCGCGGACGGCTGGAACTGGAATGGGTGCATATGGGATCGTACTGGATGGATGCGGCCAATACGCAGAAATATCCCGGCCACGACATCTTCAACCTGCGGGCAAGCTACGACATCAACGACAATCTGAGCGTTTTCGGCAAGGTGATGAATCTGTTCGATACGCGCTATGCCGACCGGGCCGATTATTTCCGGGGCGCGGCGCGCTATTTCCCCGGCGAGGACCGCGCGATCTATGCGGGCACCACAGTGAGGTTCTGACGCGCGGCCTCAAACCTTGCGGTAAACCACACTGGATCCATCGCCGGCGGTGAAGTCGAGCGCCGTCCACTGCTCCTGCCCGTCATACCAGAGCGAAAGCGGGTCTTTCATTTCAAGCTTGTAGCCGGTGGCGGGAACATGCTCGCCATCGGCCAGCGGCACCTTATCCGCGCCCAGCTTCACTACCTCCGGCGTCAGCAATTCGCCATTCTGCGGATTGATCATCGGGCCGTTCAGCTCGTCGATGTTCCAATGCGTCGCCGCCAACGCCTGCGAGGGCGCGACATAGGTTTTCTTGCCTGTCGACTCGACCCTGTAGCCCTTCTCCGTCTGGGTGACCTTCGTCACGAGGTCGTCGCCATCATTGTTGGTTTTTGCCTCGAGCCCCACAAAACGTCCCTGTTCCCAACGCTCCAAGTTTTGGTGCTCATAGCGAAAGACAGGGATGAAACCGATTTTCACCACCATCTCCACATCGATGGCGACCTGAAAATCCTGGTCGTCACCCTGGAAGCTTAGCCGGTGATGCCCGATTTTCGACCCCTTGCGAAAAATATCGAAAACGATTTCGTTTGATGCCGGCCGGCGCGGCGTCACGGGCGCCTCGACGATTTTTTGAGCGGCGGCAAAAACCGGGCGCGAGACCAGAATGGCAGCGCCCGTGCCCAACAGGAGCGCACGGCGGGTCGGCATGATGATCCTCCTTGGCGGAACGCTTAAATTGAATGGAATACGCATTTGAGTAGAGGACGGATCACACCGAGCGGGAATGATCCGCCACGGCCGCACCGGCGTATAGCTCAGTCAGACAGTCGGAATTGAACGAGGAGCCGAAAAAATGGCCGAGGTATTGGGCCTGATAGCCGTTTGCGTCAGTGGCGCCATGCTTCTGGCATGGGCGGTTCAGGGCATCACGAAGCATGGCGGCGCGGTCGATGTGGTCTGGTCGCTGGCGACGGGCCTGGCCTGCGTCGCAGCCGCTCTCTTCCCGCATGAGGGCGGCCTGAGCGAGCGCCAGGTGCTCATCGCCATACTGGCGGGTGCCTGGTCCGCCCGGCTCAGCCTGCACCTCTTCCAGCGCACTCTCATCAGCGAGCCCGACCCGCGCTATGTCGCTTTCGCCGAGAGATACGGCTCCTACTGGTCGCCGCGTATGGCGCTGTTTCTTCAGATTCAGGCCGTTGCCGCCTTCCTCCTCGCTGTCACCGTTTTCTTCGCCGCGCATAATCCCGCGCCCGGCCTCGGCTGGACGGATTTCGCAGGCATCCTCATCCTCGCCGGCGCCATCTTCGGCGAAGGCGTCGCGGACCGTCAGCTCCGCCGTTTCAAGGCGAACCCGGAAAACAAGGGCAAGGTTTGCGATGCCGGTCTCTGGGGCTGGTCGCGCCACCCGAACTATTTCTTCGAATGGATGGGCTGGCTTGCCTATCCCGTCTTCGCGATCAACCTGTCGGACGGCTACTACGCCGGCCTTCTCTCCCTCACCGGCCCCGTCTTTATGTACTGGCTCCTGACCCGGGTATCCGGTGTGCCCATGCTGGAGCGCGAAATGCTCGCCTCCAAAGGCGCCGCCTATGAAGCCTATCAGGCCCGCGTCAGCCCCTTCATCCCCTTGCCGCCCTCCAGCGGAAACAACACTCACCCGGCTTCCTCCGCCAACTGATCTTTGCAGGACAATATCATGCTGAAATCCCTGACCGTTTCGCTTGCCGAACATGCACCGCTTCCCGACAGCCTGCTCAAGGCGGGGATCGGAATGCGCGTCTCCAGCACGAACAGGCGATTGATGGATCTGCCCTCAAGTGAAGAACACGCTTTCGCCGAAATGATGCGGCAAAGCCCTGTCGCGCTTTTCACGGACGAAGCCAATGAGCAGCATTACGAGCTGCCGGCCGAGTTCTTCAGGCTCGCGCTCGGTTCGCATCTGAAATATTCCTGCTGCTTCTACGAGCATGACGGGGCTAGCCTGGACGAGGCGGAAGAAGCCGCGCTGCGGATCACCTGCGAGCGCGCAGGCCTTGCCGACGGACAGGATATTCTGGAACTCGGCTGCGGCTGGGGATCGCTCTCGCTCTACATGGCTGCGACCTATCCGAATTCGCGCATCGTTTCCGTCTCCAACTCCGCTTCGCAGCGCGCCTTCATCGAAGCGGAGGCAAAAAAGCGCGGCATCGACAACCTCGAAGTCATCACCGCGGACATGAACGTGTTCGAGACGGATCGCAGGTTCGACCTCGCGATCAGCATCGAAATGTTCGAGCATATGACGAACTGGTACGACCTGCTGAAACGCGTCAGGACATGGCTGAACCCCGAAGGCCGCCTCTTCATCCATGTCTTCTCGCATTGCAATGCGCCGTACCGCTTCGACCATGAAGACGGCAATGACTGGATCGCCCAGTATTTCTTCACGGGCGGTAATATGCCGAGCCACGGCCTGATCCGACAATTCCCCGAGCTTTTCGAGGTCGAGCAGGACTGGAACTGGAACGGCAAACATTATCAACGCACCGCGCTCGACTGGCTGGAAAACTACGATGCGAATGCACCCGCCATCCGCCGCATATTGAGCGACGTCTATGGCAATGAGGCAGGCGTCTGGTTCCGTCGCTGGCGGCTCTTCTTTCTCGCAACGGCCGGGCTCTTCGGCCATGAGAACGGCACGGCCTGGGGCGTCAGTCATTATCTGCTGCGCCCCAACACGCACTGACCAAAAACCCCAGAATTCACAAGGATAAACTGTTTATTCAGGCCTGCTGCGCAACCCTTGTTTCTCAAGAACAAGAGGAAACGCGATGATCTTCCAGATGGCCTGCCTCAGCGCATGGGTAAGCGACCAGATCGACGACACAGAGCTTCACCGGATATTCGAAGGGTCTGCCATACGGAATAATTTCGCCGCGATTACGGGAGCGCTTTTCTGTTCGGAAAATTCATTCTTCCACATCGCGGAAGGGGCCGAAGCGGAACTCCTGGGCCTGGAAGCCCGCCTCGAGAACGACCGGCGCATCAGATCCGTCAAAAGGGTGGCCCTGGAGAAAGTACCCTCGCGCTGTTTCGACGAGTGGTCGGTGGTGGTGCAGAGCCCGGCTCTCATCCCGTCGGAAGGATGCGAGATGGAGTGCCTCACTTGCCCGCAAGCATCCATCTGCTCGGTAGCCGGCTTCCTCGCCACGTCATCGGGCAAAGCCGCCGGCCTGCCACAAGCGACTCGGATCATGCTCGACTGGTTTTTCAGAATTCAGTTCAAGCAGAACGGCCTGAAAGACCCCAAAGAGGTCAAAGGTCCCGGCCCCGTGCCTGCTGGCTTATCCGCTGAACGTCTGACCGATACGGCATCCTGACGCTAGACATTCTGCCGGAAAGGACAATGAATGACGCTGTACTCTCCGGGCGCAGCACGCCGCGCTTTCAGCCACGCTCTGAAACCACGATCTGCGCAATGTGCTTGCCATTGGCGCTCGCTCATCTGACCTGACAGATAACAGAGAAGCAGATTCTCGTTTTCGCTGAGTTTATCCATGCGGAAAACAATCTCTTTTCCGTGTTTCACTCTTCAGTGACTGCTCCCCGCCCTGAAGGACCGGGTTTTACGGCGCATTCGGATAAAAACCGGGTTCAGATTGAACCTAGCCCACGATACGGGAAATGATGTGTGTAATAGCGTGCCCGATTGTGCACGGGCAGGCCTGCCGGCGTTCCAGCATGCACAAGTTCCTTCAGCAGGCTGTGACAAAAACTCGCCACATCCGCCCCCTATTTCACAAACATCAGCGTTAATTCCGGAAACAGGAGAGCGCATATGTTTGTCAAGAAAATCAAAACCGAGGGCCTTGCTCATCTTTCCTGGCTGATAGGTGAAGGCGCCGAGGCAGCCGTCATCGACCCTCGCCGCGACTGCACCATATATTCGGAAATGGCTCAGAGACGCGAATGTCGCATCACGCATATCTTCGAGACCCACCGAAACGAAGATCTCGTCTCAGGTGCCCCAATACTTGCGGAAATGACCGGTGCCAGAATTTTTCACGGCCCCGACAACCAGCACGACATCGCATATGCGGAAACGGTGCGGGAGGGCGACAGCTTCACGCTGGGAGGCCTTACCATCTCCGTCCTCGAAACGCCGGGACATACCGATGACAGCCTGTCCTTTGCCATCTACGACAAGGCTTTTGGCGAAAACGCAGTCGGCGTCTTTACCGGCGATACGCTGTTTGTCGGCGATGTGGGCCGCACAGACTTTTATCCGGATCGAGCGCGCGACGTCGCCGGCGATCTTTTCGACAGCCTGCAGAAGATCTGCGCGCTCGGCGACCAGGCCATTATCTACCCCGCCCATGGCGCGGGCTCAGTCTGCGGCAATAATATGGCGGACCGCGAATTCTCCACCATAGGCTACGAGCGCCAGACAAACCCGATGCTCCGGATGAATGAACGCGACGCTTTCATCGAGGCCAAGCTCAACGAGCATCACTACCAGCCGCCCTACTTCCGCCTGATGGAGAAGATGAATCTGGAAGGCGGGCCGCGCCTAGAGACGCAAGCCATGCCGCCCGCACTCGATCCCGCTGACTGGAACGCCGCGGCTTCAACGGCCACGATCCTGGATGTAAGGGGAATTGCCGCCTATCTCGGCGCGCATATCCCTGGCAGTATCGCCCTGCCGGATGACATGATCTCCGCCTTTGCAGGCTGGTTCATGGATCCGCTGGACGCGATTCTGCTTATCGCAAACGACGCGGAACAGGCCTGCGGCGCCACTCGCCATCTGGAACGGATCGGCTTTGACGGCGTGGAGGGGTTTCTCGCTCCCTCGATGACTGGCTGGACTGCGATGTCTGGCGAATTTCAATCCATGCCCGCGGTGGACGTTGGCGAAGTCGCGCGTCGGGTCGAGGAGGCAGCGAACAACTGGACCCTTCTTGATGTACGCGGTGAAGACGAAGTGGCGGAAGGCCGGATCGACGGGGCACATCACATCTACGTCGGCAAAATCGCGGAGCATATGCGCGACCTTGATCCGCAGCGCAAATACACCGTGATGTGCAAGAGCGGCGCACGCTCCACAATCGCAGCCTCGATGCTACGTCGCCAAGGTTTCAAGAATGTCGATGTATTTTTGGGATCGATGAGTGCGTGGAAAAGAGCCGGGCGCCCCGTGCAACGTTGACTAGGTAGGAGAGTTTGCGAATGCATCGCCCACTCTTAGGAAGAAGCCTTTTAGCCGCCATGGCAAGCGGATCGCTTCGGATCTCACTCAACCGACGGTTAGTATGGGCAACTTTCAAGAGTTAGAGCATGTGAAAGAAAGACGCGGCCGATTAGAGATCGCGTCTTCCGTTTCTTCCACAATGCACGTTTTTTCGTATGAAGTACCTGACAGGAGTGCGTCCAAAAGAGAATGCCGCGCACTCATCTCCGCCGTAGCAGACTGCTTAGAAAGAGTCCCCGTAGGTTTTTCAATGACGTGAACTTTCCGAGTTCGCCTTGAACTCATGTGTAAACACCGTATTCGATGCGAGTGAGATAATCCGCTACCGCCTCTCGTCCCCTAGCGCTTTTCATAAGCTCGACAGGTCGTTGCTGATCGAGACCAATCGCCGGGCGATCCATCCAGGCCCACGCCTCGTCCAGACCGCCGAAAACCGACGCGGCTCGGTCAACCAGTTCGTACTTTTTCATCTGCCAGCTCTTGCTGAGGATTAAGCTCCCTCTCCACACCGCTCTCCCTTTGGAAAAGCAACACAGTCAGCGTCTGCAACCCTCGGGTGGTACGAGCCCCCCGCGCCCCCGCCTTCCGCAGAACCACCAGGTGGCGACAGCTTGTCCCAGATTTCAGCCGCCAGTTTCAGAAATCGTCGCCCCAAAAACGACTCATCGGGAAACAGAGCAAAAGGGAACCCCTTCGCGAATAAGACTGACTGTCCGGAAGCGTATGGTATGGACGTCTTCAGAAACCTCTCCCAATCATTAGGATAGAATTCGCGAATATGCTCGCAGGTTGCCGCCCGCCGCGCCGCATATGAGCCTCCCCCCGACAAAACTGACTCCCAGTCGCGCTGATGGTCATTCAACCCATCAGGGCCACAGTTCTCGACGTAATACATCTCAACGGGATTCCAACCACGCTCCTCAAGCCTCTCTTGCGTGCGCTGCATCTTACTCTGGGCGCGGATCCAATCCCATTTGTATCCGACGACAGTTACGTTGATGCAGATATCCATCTGCCCAATAAGGTCGACAGGAAAATCTCCCAGTCCTGAGCCTATGTCGTACACGGCCCAGGGACACGACGCACCAACCGGTCGTGCCAACATCCTCGACAACGCCGGGCCAAACAGATCACGCTCGCTGGCAAAAAATTCGCCGTTGAAAAAAGACACCTCCGGCAGACAGTAGTCTCTCAAGACCTTCGCCACCTTAGATTCTTCACGAATCTCCGAAGACTGCACAACCAGCAGATCTTCATTCAAATCAGTCAGACTCATGACCAATCCACGATTGGGCCCAACGTCAAAAATCTTTCCCGGTCCGACAAGAACACCCAACGCGACAGCTAACTGAATCGCTACGGGGGTGGAGCCAACGCCACCCGATCCCACAACCCCCACATTGAAAGTCATAATTCGCATCTCCTTTTCTTCGTGTGAATGAGCAGGGGTCCTACATCGAGCCACAAAGATTCGTCAAGTCCACATAGAGAATCAATTAGAATAAATGAGCACATCAAGGGCATTTATCTAATTAGGCTCCAACATGGGAAAATTATTAGGAAGCCGCTAATTCTCTATACTTTTACCGTATCTTTCGGGAAAAACGCTTTTATTACCGGTCAGAATTAGCGGCCTAGCCGGAATTGGTTAGGAGCGCGCACGGGTAAAACTTCCGCGAAACTAGCAAAAAATGCTCTGATTACGGATCATCTGCCCCCTAGAAGGGATCCTGTTGCGGTAGTTTTACCGGGAGAAAACACTTCTTCCGGTAAAACTGGAATTTGCCACCCGCTATTGATGGCTAAAACTCGGCAAAAATGAGCGCGACAGGATACGCACCAATCTCAGAAAAGTTTGCGTATGTGACCATTAATTTGTGTGACATTCGTCTCCACAATCAGAGCCTCATGGAGACGGCAATCCGTTGGCCGGCACATTTTTCTAAAGTTCTTCGCCGTGATTCGGCACACCGATCCCACTGGCGGCCCGTTTGGGATGCCCCCACATCCAAGACCAATCCGGTTCGTCGCATTCGAACCCGATCAGGAGTTCACTGCGCCGGTCAGGCATGCCGCCAATCAGCGCAGCGATCAGCTGCCTCTGGGGTTCGATCAGCTCTCCGACTGCAACGGGCTCTTCAGTCATTTCTTCGATGCCATCGCGGTATTCATCGGTGAGGTCTTTGACCCGACCAGACAGCGCTTCGCCCATGGGGCGGTTGTGGTTGAGAAGACAAACGACAAAAGCCTCGCTCAGTTCGTCCGTCAGCCCCTCCTCATTGGCAAAGAGGCCGCGGACATCGCAGAGGTCGCGGGGGTGCTGGCGGTCCAGCGCGGCGACGAAGGCCGGCGCGATTTGTCTGGGCGAGGAACCACTTCGGCGAAGTCATGAGACCGTGACCGAAATAAAAGTCGGATATGACGAATTCCCGGGGCACGCCTTCACGCCAAAGCCTCCGCCAGCGCCAGATAGACCCGGTACCCACCATCAACGAACTCGGCACCCGCTACTGCCATAGGCTCTGGCATGCCGGCGCCGCCGTCGATGTCCAGCCGGTCGTAGCGAATGCGATGCATCATGCGCGGATCCTCGCCCTCATAGGCAATGAGCCTCGGCTCGGGTGTATGACCGTGAACCACGAGGTCCCCGCCCCACCCGGCTTTATGATCGAGAAATGTTTTTCGTATCCAGGCCCAGTGGTCTTCGTCTAAGCCAGACCGGTTTGGGCGGTAGCTGTAATCCCAAGGGCGCGCCAGGAACTCATCCTTCGGCACAGCTGGGTTGAGGCCTGCATGAACAAAAAGCAAGTTGCCGATCTGACGATAGGAGGCCAACGCCCGCAGAAAGGCACGGCGCTCGTCGCCCCAGAAATAGCGCATCGCGCGGGCTCGTTCCGCCGAGTTCATGTGCCCACGGATCTCCTCGGGAATGCCGCACTCCACAAATATCGCCTTGGCGCCGTTGTCGAGCCATAAATCGATCTTCTCGGCATCCACATCCATGACGATCCGAGCGATCTGCTCATGGTTTGCCATTAAAACGGTTTTATCGTCGAAGCCGAGTTCGGCGGCGGACTTCATCATCTCGTCGATGCAACGCAGGGAATACGCCCCCCGGTCGATGAGGTCGCCGAGCTGGACGAGTTCAGTCTGCTCCGCGCTTTCGGCGGCGGCGGCCCTCATAGCCTCGAGCACCTCCACGAAAGCGTCATGCTGGCCATGCACGTCGCCGATGGCGAAGACACGCTTATCCGGGCCCGGTTGCACCAGGTTGTCGGGAATGAATTCGGTAATTTCGACGGTCATCTCTCGATCCTCAGTTACCGGAAAGATGTCCGGAAAAGCTGGAGATTCAAGCCCTGCTGGAGTTCAGAGAAGCGGCAGCAGGGCTTTGACGCGCGTAACGTAACGCGATACATTGTCGGTATGATTATCGGATTCCGTCACAAGGGCCTGGAAAGGTTCTATCGCACCGGTTCAACGCGCGGCGTTCAAGCCACCCATACCAAACGACTGGCCATGATCCTGGCCATGCTCGATGCCGCGAATGAGCCAAAGGATATAGAGCAACCCGGATTGCGGTTACATCCACTTAAAGGGGAGCTGAAATGCCACTGGTCAGTATGGGTGAACGGCAATTGGCGGGTGACCTTTCGCTTTGTCGGTTCCGATATCGAGCTGGTCGATTATCAAGACTATCACTGAGGACAAAGCCATGATTCACAACCATCCCCATCCGGGAGAAATCCTGAAAGAAATGGTGTTCGAACCGCTGGATTTGCAGGTGACGGAAGCCGCTGAGCGGCTTTCCATGTCCCGCACGGCGCTATCACGAGTGCTAAACGGCAAGGCGGGAATTAGCCCTGACCTGGCCATCCGCCTGGAATTGGCGGGGGCAAGCACTGCGCGCTTCTGGATCAACCTTCAGGCCAACTATGATCTGTGGCAGGCGCAGCAGCATGAGCAGCCACCTGTACGGGCCCTGCAAGAGGCCGCCGCTTAACGGACGCAAGCAAATCGAACAGGCCCTAACTCTTTGTTTTTGCTCGAAGTTGCCCTCATTTCGCAGGATTTGGGGCAATTTTTGTAGGCAATTCAGCCATTTTGCCTACAAAAGGCTCAACCGCGAATTCAGGAAGAGCTGGGCCCATTCCCGAGCATCGTCAGCGGCCCTGTGCTTCCTGGTCGCCCTGCCCCGCTCTTTCAGCGCGGCATGGACCCTCATTTCATCCGTGTCACGTCGCTCTAGAACCACGGCGACATCCTTCCGGAAAAAAGGTCGGGGCCGGATCCAGGTCGTGCCATCCCGATAAAGGCGGTCGAGCCATTCCTGGTCCTTGGGCGAATCCGAAAAGACGGTCCAGCCGGCCAAGGCGGCATCAAGCCGATCTATCGCCTCTTCAGGGGAGACTCCGTCGGCCAAGAGCTTTTCCACCGTGATCCCGTGAATACGGAAGGACGCCTCGCTCCAGCCATCCTCGCGCTCGAGCCAGATCGCAGGCGGCCGAATGAGGAAGCTTTCGACCCGCTTCAGGGCTCGCCCGGGCACGTCTACCGTTGCCCATCCGATTTCGATCGGATACCCGTTTTCAAGCGCCGAGGCCTCGACATCGATAAAGGTCACTTCATCAAGAAGGTTCGGGTCGAAGCGTCCACGTTCATATCTCCGCATCGGTCACCCTACGCCTCAAACCAAAGTGATAGTTATGCAGACGTTCCGCTCGCAAGACATACAACGAAAGGCCGCAGAGCTTCAGGATGCAGCTCTGTCGGAACCCGTGATCATCACATATCACGACCGGCCGCGGCTTGTTTTGATGTCGATGCAGGAATATGACCGCTTGAGAGGCCGTTCGCGGAAAGTCGGCGCTATCGAAGATCTTCCCGATTCAGTCGTGAGCGAGATCGAAGAACTCGGCAAAGACGACAACGAGCAATAAGCGCCTGCGTTCCTTTGACTCGCGTGGGTCACTTCGAACGCGTGCAGTGGACATCGATCTCGGTCAAGCCGCCTCCAGCGGAGTGATATCGGAGACGTCGATTTCATCGCGGGCGCGGGCCAGATCCCACGCTCGTTGCAGATTCATCCAGTATTCCGGCGTGGTGCCGAAAAACTTCCCGAGCCGCATCGCGGTGTCTGCAGTGACCGACGTCTCTTCCTTTACAAGCCGCTCGATGCGTGTGCGAGGCACGTGCAGTCGCTTCGCCAGACCGATCGGGCTAAGCCCCAGCTCGTCCAGATACAACTCCTTGAGCACCTCGCCTGGATGCGATGGATTCTTCATGCGCTGAGGCGCTCTCGATTTTGCTCGATGGCCGTTCGCATAGCTTCCGGCGCGACCTCGATGAGCCGTACCAAGGTCATGACGGCGCCGGGGGGCTTGCGCTGGCCCTGTTCCCATTTCTGAAGACCCGACACGCTGGTGCCGAGCAGGCTGGCGAAGTCCGACTGCGTGGCCCCAAGAGTCTTTCGGGCCTTCCGGATTTCATCTTCCACCTTGCACACTTCCCTGAGGATCACCCCGCTGGGGCGCCCTTCGGCGTGCGCCACGGCTTCTTCCATAGCCTCGATAAGTTCCTTGCCAAAGTCAGACATTCTCATGCCTCCTTTTTCTTCTACGGTCCGCATGGACGCAATGTAACCCAACGGGCGAGATTTGTAAGAAAAACCACCCCAATGGGCGATATTTTGGGCCAAATAACCCCTCCCGGGGACTCGGAATTGAGCACTCCGACTCCATGCTTCCTTGCTCTCACCGCTTCGAGCGCGGGCTGTGCACATCGAGAGCGGTCATCACCGTCTTCTGCTTCTGCGCCAGCTTGATCGCGTCCTCCAGCCGGATCGGCGCCAGGCCGACCGCATCGACCCCAACATCGAGCCGGTTCTTCATCGGACGGTTGCGCCCGTGCTGATGGCCGTGCAGATGGACCGCATCGCGCCGAATGCCGTGCCATTCCTCGATCGGGAAATGGAACAGCACGACCATGGGCCTGTCCTTCGTCCGGGGCAGCTCCAGATAGGAATGGACCTCATCCCAGAGGCCGGGGGCGGTCACGATCTCATCTTGGTCATGATTGCCACGCACGAGTACCTTGCGCCCCAACAAGCGCGAGAGCTGGGCTATGCCGGCGTCCGGATTCATGCCGAGCACGACATCGCCCAGGACATAGACCGTGTCCTCGGGGCGCACGACCGCATTCCACGCCTCGACGAGCGCGTTGTTCATCTCGGTCGTATCGTCGTACGGCCGCGGGCTTCGGATCTTCTCGGAGATCATGAGCCCGTGCCCGAAATGCAGGTCGGAAATGACAAATTCCCGAGGCATCAGGATTCTTTCTTTGCAATCGCACCAACGACAAACGTGAAAGGCCGGAGAAGACGGTTAAGTTCGGACAGGGTTGGGTCGACGTCTCCGTTCTCGATGTCGTTGATCCGATCGACCGGCATCTTGGTGAGAAGCGAGAGCTGGTCTTGCGTGAAGAAGTAGGCTTCCCGCAGCTCGGCTATGGCGCTCGGCAACTCGATCCCGCCGGCACGGACACGATCGCCAATCTCCTTTTCGCGGCGAAGAAACTCAGCGTTCTTCCGTGATTCCTCTGTCTCAACGCGTTTCACAGGCTTGGTCGGCGCTTTTGGTGCATACGGATTTGTGTTGGCCGTTTCCGCACGGAAAATCCGATAGGCGCCATCGACGAACTCGGCGCCGACCACGGCATCGAAAATGGCCGCGCCGCCATCCAAGCCAAGCCGGTCGAAGCGAATGCGGTGTGCCTGATCCTCGTCCAGCCCCTCACGCTGGACCTGATGCTTCTCGATGCTATGACCGTGGACGATCAGATCACCGCCCCAACCTGTTTGGTGTTCAAGAAACGGCCTTCGGATCCAGGCCCAGTGATACTCATCGATATAGCCTGCTGTACGGACGCCATTGCCATGCCAGGGTGCGGCGAGGAACTCTTCCCTGGGTTCACCTGGAGCAATTCCCGCATGCACGAAGAGCAGATTTCCGATCTGACGATGCGATTTCAGCGAACGCAGGAACAGGCGCCTTTCCCAACCCACGGTCCGGCGAAACCAGTCGGCAACAAGCCTCTGTTGCTCCAGATCTTTCATTTCCTCGACTGTAAGCCCGGCCTCGCGATAAATCGTGTGGCCACCGTTCCGCATCCAGAGCTCAAAAAAATGGTCCGGTAGCCCCAGAGCAAGCCGTGCCATCTGCTCGTGATTGCCCATTAAAACGGTTTTATAGTCAAAGCCGAGTTCCTCGGCCGGCTTCATCGCCAGATCGAGACACCGGGTCGGGCTTGGGCCGCGATCGATGAGGTCGCCAAGCAGCACGAGCTCGGTCTTTTCCTTCGATTCCTCGGCAGCCTCCGCCATCGCGTTGAGCACATGCTCGAAAGCATCGTCTTGTCCGTGTACGTCACCGATGGCAAAAACACGCTTCCCCTGCCCCGGTCGCACCAGGTCGGATGGCATGAATGCAGTAATCTCGACAGACATCTCGTCAGGGTCCTTTCAAACCCGGGTATTATAAGCGCATGAAAATCACGGTCATAGATTTCGAAGCCGCGGGCATGGAGAGTTACCCGATCGAGTTCGGCTGGGCCACAGTCGATATCGACGCGCAGGAGATTTCGGTCGACAGTTTTCTGATCCGGCCGACGCAGGACTGGCTCCATCACTGGGAATGGACTTCAGAAGCCGAGCTGCTGCATGGATTGCGGCTTCGCGACCTCATGGACAATGGGATCAACGTCGAAACCGCGGTTCAGCGGATCAACGAAAGATTTGGCGATACCCCGCTCTATTCCGATGCGCCATCCTTCGAGAAATTCTGGATGAAGACTCTCTACGAGGCGGCCGGGACCCCGGGTCCTAATAGGACCGGGGACATATTGAAGCTTCAGGACCGGCTCGAAGAAATCGTGAAGGACAAACCGCTCCTCGAGCTGGAGTTTGCGATGAGACGGCGCACACATCGCCGTCACAGGGCTGGTCCTGACGCCCTTGAATGGGGCAAGCTCGTCGCCCGGATCGCATGTCCGGATCAAAGCTTCTGTGTGACTGGAATTGCATAATGACCCCGAAGCCATTCCGTATTGCGCTCATGTCGGACCTGCATAATGAATGCGAGCCGCCGGGTCAGCCCAGTCGGGAATGGCTGCAGCTGAAAGAAGCGCGGAAAAAAATTGACAAGCATCCGAAGGTCGGACCGCTGCTCAGCGGCCTCGCCAGGGCAG
>CAYSVF010000016.1:0-15510 GCA_964434415.1 uncultured Parvibaculum sp. | reverse complement strand
CCCTGCGCCAGGCGGAGCTGCGTTTCCACAAGGTCGATGCCGGTCACTTCTTCGGTCACCGTATGCTCGACCTGCAAGCGGGCGTTCGCCTCGATAAAGGCATAGCCGCCCTCGTGGTCGGCATCGACGAGAAACTCGAAAGTCCCGATATTGTCGTAGCCGATCTGGCGCGCCAGAGTCAGCGCGTCCTCGATCAGCCTTTCGCGCATGTCGGGAGAGAGGGAGGGGCTCGGCGCGATTTCCATCAGCTTTTGATGGCGGCGCTGAATGGTGCATTCGCGCTCCCAGAGATGGGTCACTTCCGCGCCGTCGCCCAATATCTGCACTTCGATGTGGCGAGCATTGGGGATGAAGCGTTCGAGATACACATCGCCGATCCCGAAGGCCGCTTTCGCCTCCGACCGGCAGCGGGCATAGGCGTCGTCGAGCTCGTCGAGCGTGCGCACGGCGCGCATGCCGCGCCCGCCGCCGCCTGCGACCGCCTTCAACATGATGGCGGCGCCATCGCCTTCCCGCGCGATGAGCTTCTTGAACCAGTCGCGCGCTTCCTCCAGGCTCGTCGCGCCGGACATGCCTTCGAGAAGCGGCACATCGCACTCCGCGGCCAGTGCGCGGGCACTGGCCTTGTCGCCGAAGCGCTCCAGCACTTCCGGTGTCGGGCCGATAAAGACAAGTCCCGCATCGGCGCATTTCGCCGCGAAGGCTGCGTTTTCCGACAGAAAGCCATAGCCGGGATGGATCGCGTCGCAGCCCGCGCCCTTCGCGGCGGCGATGATACCGTCCATATCGAGATAGGCCGCCGCGCCGGAGCCTTTCAGCGCCACCGCCTCATCCGCCATACGCAAATGAAGCGACCTTGCATCGTCTTCTGAATAAACGGCGACGCTTGTGAGCCCCACTTCCGACGCCGCACGGGCAATACGGATGGCGATTTCGCCTCGATTGGCGATCAACAGTTTCCCGAATGTCATGAAGAGCCTTCCCGGACTTATTCGAATTTCTTTTCCCGCAGCATAGGCGGCATGACCCGATCTGCAAATGGGCTGGCCGGGGGCGGACCGGGCGTCTAGGCTCTGGCCAAAAAGGAGGCGAAAGGCATTGAGCGAGGAAATTTCCACGGAAAAACAGGAAGCGATGCTGGAGGCGATCACAGCCACCGTGCCGCCGCTCCTGCATGCGCTGGACGCGCTCGGCCATATCGCCCGGCATATCCATCCACCCAGTTTCGCCTCGCTGATCGACCAGATGGGCGAGCCGGACGAACCCTTGCGCCAGGCCATCGGCCCGTTCCGCGAGGCCGAGTGGCCGGAGGCGATGGCGGGCTTCAAGGCGCAGATCGAAAAGGCCGCGGACGAAGTACTCATGGCGCATGAGGAAATCCGCAGTGCGAAGGACGATCCGCAGGGCGTGTTCAGCGCCTATCGCGCGTTCCGGCATCAATCGCGCGCATTGGAGGCGCTCTATCCGCTGACGCAGATGTTGCCGCCGGTGAGCCGCTTCTTTCTCGAAGAGGATGCAAGGCAGGACGAGGGTCTGCTGGCGGCGCTTTCCGAAGGCGCGCAGGGCTCGCACGAGACAGGCCTGATGCACGCCCGCAACGACAAGGGAGAACGCGGCGGCTTTTCCCTCTATGTGCCGGAGACCTACGACCCGACGAAACCGCATCCATTCATCATGGCGCTGCATGGCGGCAGCGGGCATGGCCGCGATTTTATCTGGAGCTGGCTCCGCACGGCGCGCTCGCGCGGCGCCATCCTGCTTTCGCCGACCTCGCGCGACGGCACATGGTCGCTCGCCGGCCCTGATGTCGACAGCGAAAGCCTGAAGCGGATGCTCGAATTTGTTCAGGAGCGCTGGAACGTGGATGAGAGCCGCCTGCTCATGACCGGCATGAGCGATGGGGGCACGTTCTGCTATGTGAGCGGCATGCTGGCGGATGCGCCCTTCACCCACCTCGCGCCGATGTCGGCAAGCTTCCATCCGATGCTGGTGAGCTTTCTGGAGAAAGAAAGGATCGAAGGCCTGCCCATCTTCATCACCCATGGCGCGAAGGACTGGATGTTCAATGTGGAGATGGCGCAAACTGCCGCCCGCTCGCTGGAAGAAGCCGGCGCCGACGTCACCTATCGCGAGATCGAAAATCTCTCCCACACCTATCCGCGCGAGGTGAATGGCGAGATCGCCGACTGGCTGATGCGTTGAGGCGCTTGACCTTCCCGTCGCTGGAAGGATTATGTAAGCGACATGGTTGCCGCTCTCCGCATAGCGATCTCCGCCCTTCTGCTGCTCTTGCCCCTGGCAATGGCCGGCAACGCACATGCGCAGACCGTTCCCTGCCATGGGGGCGGATCGCGGGCGGCGGTCATGCAGCCCGCCGACGGGCACACGATGCACACGAAGCCGTCGCCCGGAAGAGACACAGGCGAAAAAGCGGCCAGCGCCCACGCCTGCTGCGATCTCGGCAGCTGCTCGGCCGCCCTGCTTTCGACCGTTGAGCCGGTCGGCCAAGGGCAGAGGACGGAGCCCCCCATTTCCACGGCCCATCCCCAGCGCGCAGCGCTTTCCCTGACGGACGGGCCGCCGCCCCGCGGCTGAGTTTTTGGCATTTTCTCGAAAACTCGACCAAGGGATATCCATGAACAGATTCATCGCGGGCTTTGCGGCCCTGCTGACCGTGCTGCCTGTCGTGGCAGCGCAGGCCGGCACCTATGACCTCACCATCGGCAAGACGCAGACAAGCGTCACCGGCAAACCCAAAACGGTGCTCACCATCAACGGCACCGTACCGGGCCCGACGCTTCGTTTCAGAGAAGGCGAAGAGGTCACCATCAACGTGACCAACACGCTTGATGTCGACACGTCGCTGCACTGGCACGGGCTGGTTCTGCCCTTCCGCCAGGACGGCGTGCCGGGCATCAGCTTCGACGGGATCAAGGCGGGGGAAACCTTCACCTACCGTTTCCCGATCCGGCAGAGCGGGACCTACTGGTTCCACAGCCATACCGGCTTCCAGGAGCAGGAGGGCATGTACGGCTCCATCGTCATCGCGCCGAAGACGCCGGAGAATTTCAGCTATGACCGGGACTATGTGGTCGTGCTGTCGGACATGCACAATGACAGCGGCGCGACGATCCTGCACAAGCTGAAGACAAGCTCCGACTATTACAATTACGGTCAGCGGACCGTTGCCGACTTCTTCTCCGACGCCTCGGAGAAGGGTCTCGGCGCCGCACTGCGCGACCGCGCCGCATGGGGTGACATGCGCATGACGCCGACCGACATAGCGGATGTCTCCGGCTATACGCTGCTTCTCAACGGGCGCAATGCCGCCCAGAACTGGACCGGCCTCTTCAAGCCGGGAGAGAAGGTCCGCCTGCGCTTCATCAACGCCTCGGCGATGACCTATTTCGACGTCCGCATTCCGGGTCTCAGGATGAAGGTCGTCCAGGCCGACGGCAACAATGTCGATCCGGTCGGAGTGGACGCGTTCCGCATCGCAGTCGCCGAGACCTATGACGTCATCGTCGAACCGAAGGACGACCGCGCCTATAGCGTCTTCGCCGAAGCCATGAGCCGCAGCGGCTATGCACGCGGTACGCTGGCACCCCGAAAGGGCATGGAGGCCTCCGTCCCGCCGATGAGCGCCCGACCGCGACTCACCATGGCCGATATGGGCATGACGCATGACGGCATGGGGCATGACGGTATGGAGCAGGAGGTCATGGGCGATGCGGCGACGGGCGGCGGCGGCATGCGCCATGTCGAGACCGCACCGCACAGTATGTCCGGCGGTCCCATGGATCACGGCACGATGGATCACGCCATGCCGCCGATGGCCAAGCCGGATAAGGCCATGACAGGCATGGACCACCCCGCGGCACAGGCCCGGCAGCAAGGCGATCCCTTCTATGCGCCGGGCAGCGGCCTCGCCCCGACAACGCCCGGCGGCGGCAAGGTTCTGTCATATGCCGACCTCAAGGCGGCAAGGCCGCTTTACCGGGACAGGCCCGCGACACGTGAAATCGAGCTGCGGCTCACCGGAAACATGGAGCGCTATTTCTGGTCGATAAACGGCGTCAAGTATTCCGACGCCGACCCCATCCGGCTGAAATACGGTGAACGCGTGCGCTTCAAGTTCGTCAATGAAACCATGATGACCCATCCCATGCATCTGCACGGCATGTGGAGCATTCTCGATACGGGAAAGGGCCAGTGGGATCCGGTGAAGCATGTGGTGAGCATCGCGCCGGGTACGACCGTCTATACGGAAACGGAAGTGGATGCCGAGGGCGAGTGGGCCTTCCATTGCCATCTGATGTACCACATGGGCACCGGCATGTTCCGCAAGATCATCGTCGAGGGCGGACCGTCGCAACAGGCGGCCTTGCAGGCAGAGGAGGGCATGGAATGAAAACGCTCTCCCTTGCCGCCGCCGCCATTTTCATCATGGCGGCGCTCCCGGCGCGCGCCGGGATGGCGGATGACGATATTTTCGCCGCGCTGTTCGTCAATCGCCTCGAACACCGTTTCCAGGCGGGCGACGACATGCTTGTCGCGGAGGGACAACTCCGCATCGGCAATGACGAGCACAAACTCGTCGGCAAGGCGGATATCGACTACCTGACCGGCGAAGGCAAATATGAGAAGGCCGAATTCCAGCTGCGTTACCAGCGCATGATTTCGGACTTCTTCGATGCCCATATCGGCATCAGGCAGGACATCAAACCGAACCCAAACAGGACTTACGCTGTCTTCGGCGTAAGCGGGCTGGCGCAGCAGTGGTTCGAGATCGATGCGAGCGCGTTCGTCAGTGAAAAGGGCGATGCGTCGCTGCGGCTGGATGCCGACTACGAGATCCTCCTGACGCAGCGGCTCATCCTTGAGCCCGCTCTCACGCTCGACGCCGCCCTGTCGGACGACAAGGCCGTCGACATCGCGGCCGGTTTCACCTCGCTGGAAACGGGGCTCAGGCTTCGCTACGAAATCGAGCGTGAAATCGCGCCCTATCTCGGCATCAACTGGGAACGCAAGCTCGGCGCGACGGCGGACCTTGCCCGCACCGCAGGCGAGAACCCGGATGTGCTGTCCGTCGTGGCGGGCGTCTGCCTGATGTTCTGACGACCGGAGGGGCGGCCCGGCCGCCCCTCCGAAGGCGCTTTACTTGTCGTGAATACGCAGGATTACCGACTGGCTGGCCGACGCCATCAACTCGCCATCCTGCGCGAAGAGATGCATGCGGCCATGGCCGAACCCGCCATGCACACCATGGATGCGGATGTCGCACAGCACCCAATCCGTCGGCACGATGTGGCGGAAGCGGATCGTGTTGTCGAGACTGTTGCCGCCCGCATTGCGGCCGATGGCATTGCCGATGGCGGAGGGTACGAAGTCGGCGAAGACGGCCAGCATGGCGCTGTCGATCGCGACATCCTCCAGCGGGCGCACCCAGAGCACGACCTGACCGTCAGGCGACAGTTCTCCGCCCTTGCGGTCCTTGCCGTATCGGCCTTTCACCACGCGCATATCGATGCGGGTATGGAGGTCGGGATCACGATCGTCGCCCCGCCAGTGCTCGGCGGGCTCGAAGTTCTCCGGTCCCGGCACATCCGGCGCAACGGCCCATTGATGCGAGAACTCGCTCGGGCGCGCGCCCAGCGCGGCGTTGACGGTGAGGATTTCCTTGTCGCCCACATGGCCGATCACGCGGGCCTGGCTGTTGTAATTGCCATGCACCGGCACCAGCACATCCAGATCCACGATGGAGGGCGGGCGCGCATAGGAGAGATATTGCGCCGTCGCCCAGACGGTCGGGCGCTCGCAGGTGCGCTCCATCGCCCGGATGGACGCCGCCATGCCGACACCGCCGAACATGAACAGATTTCCGGGCGGGCCGACCGAAAGGCCCGGCTCGACCTGAAGGTGATAGCGGTGCGGATTGTGGGTCGATTTGAGATCGAAAAACACACGATCGCTCATGTCACCCGTCCTGAAAACTGTTTGAAAGGAAACTCGATCCGCGCGTTTTTACCGGCTTTCTCGCCAAGGTCAAACGGTCTTGCGGTTCAGTCCGACGAGCGGGACAGGCCGGCGCCGATGCGGGCCTGCTCCTGAGCGCGGGCGATATCGACGGCGACCATTTCGGCGACAAGCTCGCGGAAACTCGTTTTCGGGCGCCATCCCAGCCGGTCATGCGCCTTGCGCGCATCGCCCAACGTGGCGCCAAGGTCGGTCGGCCGGAAAAAGGCAGGATCGACCTCGACGAGCAGATCTCCCGTCTCTTCGTCATACCCTTTTTCGTTCACTCCCTCTCCCCGCCAGCGGACGGTCCGGCCGATTTCCGTGAAGGCTATTTCGACAAATTCGCGTACGGAGTGGTTTTCACCGCTCGCCAGGATGTAGTCGTCCGGGGCATCCTGCTGGAGCATCTTCCACATGCCTTCGACATAGTCGCGGGCGTGGCCCCAGTCGCGGCGTACGTCGAGATTGCCGAGGCGCAGCGTCCCCTCTCCGGCGAGGCAGACGGCGGCCACGGCCTGGGTGATCTTGCGTGTGACGAAAGTCGGCGCGCGCCAGGGGCTTTCGTGATTGAAGAGAATGCCGTTGGAGGCGTGAAGCCCATAGGCCTCGCGAAAATTGATCGTCGCCTCGAAGGCGGCGTGTTTCGATACGGCATAGGGGTTCAACGGGTGAAGCGGGGTTTCCTCGTTCTGCCGGCGTCCGCCCGCATCGCCGAACATTTCCGAACTCGACGCCTGATAATAACGGATCCGCCCGCGGTCGAGGCGCAATACGGCCGTCAGGAGCTTCATCGCGCCGGTCGCATTCACATTCGTCGTGGCGGCGGGATCGTCGAAGCTTGCATGGATATGAGACTGCGCGGCGAGATTATAGACCTCGTCGGGTTTGATCCGCCGGACGAGGCCGTCGAGATCGGCTTCCGTGCCGATATCGCAACGATGAAGAATGAGATTGCGATTGAGATCCGCGCCGGCATCCGCCAACCGCGAGCGCTCCATCCGCGCAGGATCGCGCGCCAGCCCATGCACCTCATAGCCGCGCGCAAGCAGGAATGCCGCCAGATAGCCGCCATCCTGCCCGGTAATACCCGTCACCATGGCGACCTTCGGCCGGGACGCCTCTCTCAATGGGGGAGAATTTGTCGGGTTATTGAATGACACGCGCCGCTTCTGCTTTTCGCCTCGGGACGGGATTCGTTTTAGCACTCCCGAGGGGGAATGGCACCTCGTTGACGGACCTGAATGAAGCAAAAGCCCGCTTCCGGGCGCCGTTCACTCACACTCCACGTCCGCCGCCGCCGGTTTCCAGATACCAGCGATAGACCTTCGCTATGCCCTTATCGAGGCCGATGCGCGGTCGCCAGCCCAGATCGCGCAGGCGTGCGCTATCCATCAGCTTGCGCGGCGTGCCGTCCGGTTTCGACGTATCGTTCACCAGCTCGCCTTCGAAGCCGACGGCCTGCTTCACCTTCCGGGCCAGCTCCTGAATGGTCAGATCCTCGCCAAAGCCCACATTAATGTGTCCTTCGCCGGAATAATGCGTCATCAGGAACACGAGTGCGTCGGCGCAATCGTCGACATAGAGGAATTCGCGCTTCGGCGAGCCCGTGCCCCAGATCACGACCTCGGTATCTCCGGCTTCCTTCGCCATATGCATCTTGGCGATCAGAGCAGGCAGAACATGACTCGAATCCAGATCGAAATTATCACCTATGCCATAGAGATTTGTCGGCATGGCTGAAATGAAATCGCAGCCATATTGGCGGCGATAGGCCTGGGCCAGCTTGATTCCCGCAATCTTGGCGACCGCGTACCATTGATTGGTCGGCTCCAGCGGGCCGGTCAGCAGCGCATCTTCCCGCATCGGCTGTTCGGCCATTTTCGGATAGATGCATGACGAGCCAAGGAACAGCAGTTTCTCCACGCCGTTCTGCCAGGCGGCATTGATGATGTTCGCCTCGATCATCAGATTGTCGTAGAGGAACTCCGCCGGGAAGCTGTCATTGGCGAGGATGCCGCCGACGCGCGCCGCGGGAATGAATACCGCCTCAGGGCGATGCTCGGCCAGCCAGCCCTCGACCTCGGCCTGACGACGCAGATCGACCGTATCGCGCGTGACCGTCAGCAGTTCGCAGTCCTCTGACGCCAGCCGGCGCATCAGGGCCGCGCCCACCATGCCGCGATGGCCTGCCACCCAGACCTTCTTGCCCTTCAATGAATAGATAGCGCCGTCAGTCATGGCGTGCTTTACGACCGGCTTCGCGTTTCACCGTTTCCAGATCGGCAGCCACCATTTCAGCCACGAGTTCAGGGAAGGTCGTGGTGTGTTCCCAGCCAAGACGCTGCTTCGCCTTGGACGGATCGCCCAGCAGGAGGTCCACTTCGGTCGGCCGGAAATAGCGCGGGTCGATCTTCACGCGCGTCTCGCCGGTTTTCTTGTCGACGCCGATTTCCGAGGCGCCCTCGCCCTGCCATTCGATGCTACGGCCGACTTCGGCGAAGGCCAGTTCCACGAATTCGCGCACCGAATGCGTTTCGCCGGTGGCCAGCACATAATCGTCGGGCTGGTCCTGCTGCAGGATGCGCCACATGCCTTCCACATAGTCGCGGGCATGGCCCCAGTCGCGCTTGGCGTCGAGATTGCCGAGATAGAGAAGGTCCTGAAGGCCGAGTTCGATCGCGGCAACGGCGCGGGTGATCTTGCGCGTGACGAAGGTTTCGCCGCGGGTCGGCCCTTCATGATTGAAGAGAATGCCGTTGGAGGCGTGGATGCCATAGGCTTCGCGATAATTGACCGTGATCCAGTAGGCATAGAGCTTGGCGGCGGCATAGGGGCTGCGCGGATAGAAGGGCGTGGTCTCGCTCTGCGGCGTTTCCTGCACCTTGCCGTACAGCTCAGAGGTCGAGGCCTGGTAGAAGCGCGTCTTCTTTTCCATCCCCAGAATGCGGATCGCCTCCAGAATGCGCAGCGTGCCGATGGCGTCGGAATTGGCGGTATATTCCGGTGTCTCGAAACTCACCTGCACATGGCTCTGGGCGGCGAGATTGTAGATCTCGTCGGGCTGGGTTTCCTGAATGATGCGGATGAGATTGGTGGCGTCCGTCAGGTCCCCGTAATGCATGAAGAAGGAAACCCCTTCATTATGCGGGTCGTCGTAAAGCGCATCCACCCGTGCGGTATTGAATGACGAGGACCTGCGCTTCACGCCATGGACGATATAGCCTTTGGAGAGGAGAAGGGCCGCCAGATAGGCGCCATCCTGCCCCGTTACCCCGGTAATAAGTGCCGTTTTGCTCATGAATCCGTTTCGCGCTGAATACGACCAGGCAAGCTGCCGTCACCTTATTGGCACGGAACTCCGCAAGCCTCAATGGCGTTCCGTGCGCAACCGGTCCTGATCCAGCCGTCGCAGGGGGTCGACCTCGCTCACAGGGCGGAACGTATCGGGATCGGCCGCGGCCCACCATTGCGCGTAATAGGATGCCTCGGGGTCGTCGAGCAGGCTCTTCTCGTCCACAAAGGGATAGATACGGTCGGTGGCCCGGGCTTCGGCGGCGTTGAGGCGGTGATGCAGGTGATGCGGCCTCAGCTCCCAGGGCGTTTCGAGCCCCACCGCGACCACGATATCGCGGAGCGCCTCCACGGTTGCCTTCTGGAACCGGTAGACGCGTTCGGCCTTGTCACTCACCACCAGACCGCGCTGGCGACGGGGATCCTGGGTGGTGATGCCCGTGGGGCAGTCGCCGGTATGGCATTTCATGGACTGGACGCAGCCCAGCGAGAACATGAAGGCGCGGGCCGCATTGCACCAATCGGCCCCAAGGGAGGCGTTGAAGGCGAGCGAGGCGCCGCCATGAACCTTGCCGCCGGCGGCCAGTTTGACGGTGCCCTTAAGCCCGGTCCCCACCAGCGCATTGCGCATCATGATCAGGCCTTCCCGCAGCGGGACGCCGACATGGTTCGACAGCTCCAGCGGGGCCGCGCCCGTGCCGCCCTCCGCGCCGTCGACCACGACGTAATCCAGGTGAATGCCCGTCGCCAGCATCGCCTTCATGACGGCAAAGACCTCATGCGGCTGGCCGACGCATAGCTTGACCCCTACCGGCTTGCCGCCGGAGAGCTCTCGCAGCCGCGCCACGAATTCGAGCATCTCGCGCGGCGTCGAAAATGCGCTGTGGCCGGGCGGCGAGATACAATCGGCATAGGCCTCGACGCCGCGCGTGCGGGCGATTTCTTCGCTGACCTTCGGACCGGGCAGCATGCCGCCATGGCCGGGCTTGGCCCCCTGGCTCAGCTTGATCTCGATCATCTTCACCTGATCGCGCTGCGCGGCGTCTCGAAACATTTCCGGGTCGAACGAGCCGTCTTTCGCCCGGCAACCGAAATAGCCCGTCCCAAGCTCCCAGACGAGATCGCCGCCATGCTTTTCATGATAGGGGCTGATCGCCCCCTCGCCGGTGTCGTGATAGAAGCCGCCCTTCTTCGCGCCGAGATTCAGCGCTTCGATGGCGTTGGCACCAAGCGACCCGAAACTCATGGCCGAGACATTCAGGATGGAAGCGGAATAGGGTTTGGAGCATTGCGGCCCGCCCACTTCAACGCGGAATTCATCGGCGACGTTCTGTGTCGGCGCGATGGAATGGCCGATCCATTCATATTCCTCGGAGTAGACATCGAGCTCCGTCCCGAAGGGGTGGACGGAGACCTGACCTTTCGAGCGGGCATAGATGAGCGCGCGCGTATCGTGATCGAAAGGACGACCTTCCAGGTCGCTCTCCACAATATAAGAACGCAGGAACGGCCGCAGATCCTCGAAGAACCAGCGCAGCCGCGCGGCCAGAGGATAGTTCCGCATCAATGTGTGCCGGGTCTGGAGGTAGTCGTAAATTGCCAGCAACAGCAAGGGCAGCGTGAGCGCCAGCCCCCAGAGGAGATTGGGTGCCCAGGGCGAGAAGACGAGAATAAGGACGGTTGCTGCGATCACGCCCGCCACCGCGGCAAAGCGCGGCCAGAGGCTGTCGATTTTCACCATTTGGACCAGTTTCGACACTCGGACCTCCTTTCAGATTCGCGCCCCGGATCCGCGATGTTCCGGTCATTGAGGGTAGCGCCAACAGACCGCAGGGCAACCCGCCGATTTTCGACACGCCACTATGCTGCCCTTTTTGCTTCCTATCACACAGATGCAGCGGGATAAGGAGAAAGCATGACCAAACCTGTTTCGGAGATCATTGTCGACACCCTGCTCGCGGCAAACGCCAAACGCTGCTACGGGATCGTTGGCGACACGCTGAACCAGTTCACCGACGCCATCGCAGGTTCCGACATGGAATGGGTAAGCGTGCGCCATGAAGAAGTTGCCGGCTTCGCCGCCGGGGGCGAAAGCTATCTGACAGGCGAACTCAGCGTATGCGCGGGCACGTGCGGACCGGGCAGCCTTCACTTCATCAACGGCATTTTCGAAACGCATCGCAACGGATCGCCGGTCGTCCTCATTGCGACGCAAGTCGCGCGAAGCGAAGTGGGCCTTCAATTTCCGCAGGAAGTCGACCAGAAGAAAATCTACGAACAGTGCTCGGTCTTCTGCGAATATATCAGCCATCCCGATCAGGCCCGACGCATCACGGCTATGGCCGCGCAGGCCGCGCTCAACAAGGGAGGCGTCGCCGTCGTGATCGTGAACGGCGACATGTTCTCCGAAGAAGCGGACGACAAACACGACTGGGCGGTGCACCGGCCGCGCCCCGTCATCCGCCCCTGCGATGAGGAACTTGAGGAAATCCGGAAGACAATCGGGGATGCGCAACGCATCGCCATCTACGCGGGCTGGGGCGCACGCACCGCACATGATGAAGTCGTGGCCCTGTCCGAGAAACTCAACGCGCCCGTCGCCCATACCTCGCGCTCGACGGAATTTCTGGGCCACGACAATCCAAACGATGTCGGCATGACGGGCATTTTCGGCGAACCCGCCGGCTATCATGCCGTCCTCGATTGCGACCTCCTGCTCTGCCTGGGGACGAATTTCGCCTGGACCCAGTTCTATCCGGAGAAAGCAAAGATTCTTCAGATCGATATAGACGCGGAACATATCGGCCGGCGGACGCCCGTCCATCACGGCTATGTGGGAGATGTGAAAGCGACGATCGACGCTCTTCTGCCGATGCTCGAAAATCGGGAAGACCGAAGCTTTCTCGACAAGATTCTGGGCATTGTCGAAAGCGACAAGGAAACGCGCGAGGACGAAACGCAGGAACCGGATGCCGAGCTTATTCATCCTCAATTCGTTGCCAAAACACTCGACAGGCTCGCCGAGCCCGACGCGATCCTCACGGCGGATGCCGGCTCCCCGATGGTCTGGCTGCTCCGGCACATAACGCCCAATGGCCGACGCGTGATGCTGACAAGCCTGATGCACGGCACCATGGCAAATGCCTATCCCCAGGCCATCGGGCTTGCGCATGCCGCGCCCGACCGACAGGTCATCGCCATGTGCGGCGATGGAGGCATGACCATGCTGATGGGCGACCTCCTGACACTCGTCCAGCAGAAGCTGCCGGTGAAAATCGTCGTCTTCAACAACGGCTCGCTCAATTTCGTCGAACTGGAGCAGCGTGTCGAAGGACTGCTCGACAATTTCACCACGCTCGAGAACCCGGACTTCGGCGCCCTTGCCCGTGTCTGCGGCATGTGGGGCGGTCGGGTGGAAAAGGCGACGGACCTCGAAACGAAGATGCTCGAATGGCTGGCACATGAGGGGCCTGCGCTACTCGATGTGACCACGGCGCGGGACCAGCTCGTCATGCCGCCCGAACTGACCGTGAAGCAGATGAGCGGCGCGGCGCTTTACGGCATCAAGGCTATATTGCATGGGCGCGGCAAAGGCCTGATGGAAATGCTGCAGGACAATTTTCTGAGATGAGCGACCGGGCCGGTCAGGCGAACCGGCAACCGAAGCAGCCCGTCCCAGGCTCCCGGAGACGACCGCCCCGCTTCGGTGTCGTGACCTGCGCCGCTTTCAACAGGGATGATGGAAGCGAGCGCAGGTTGAGATAAAGTCGCCAGCCGGGAGCGCCCCCGCCCGGCCGGGAGAGATAGGGGCGCTGTCCGCCGCAGGATCAGCGCCAACAGGAGTGCGTGGTGACAGACGAAAGCAAACGGCTGCTCAGCTACACCCTCCCGATCTTTCTGATTGTGCTGGGAAGTAAATTGCTTCTTGTCCAGCTGTTCGGTTCCAACATCCCGTTCTGGGACCAATGGGATGCGGACGCTGCCAGCCTGTTCAAACCTTATCTCGAGGGAACGCTGCGGCTGGAACAACTCTTCACGTCGCACAACGAACACCGCATCCTCCTCACACGGCTTTTCGACCTGGCCATGCTCGAAGCCGCCGGTGTGTGGACACCCCGGCTTCAAATGGCGGTCAATGCCTGCCTTCAGTCCGCATTTCAGGCGGGCCTGCTCTGGGTCCTGCTCCGCCCGCTGGCAGACCGTCACCGCCTGATCCTGACAATATTTGCCGCCATCCTTTTTACAACTCCGTTCGGCTGGTCGAACACGCTCAACAGTTTCGATTCGCAATTCTATTTTCTGTTCGGCTTTTCGATCCTCGCGCTGTGGCTTGCCGCTTCCGCTCCCGCCTTTGGAAGAAACTGGCTCTGCGGGCTGGCCGCCGGGATTGCCGCCTATTTCAGCCTCTCATCGGGTGCGACGGTTTTTGCCGCTCTTACAGCCATCCACGGACTTCAGCTTCTCGCCGGATCAAGATCGCGCGCGCCGAAAGAGTTCGCAGGGCTTTTGCTGGAAATCGCTCTTTTCGCCGGAGCCGCATCAGCTGTTGTGAGCGTTCCCGCCAATCAACCGCTTCATGCACACGGTTTGCTTGATTTTCTGGATGCCTTTACCGACGTTGCCGGTTGGCCCTCGGAAGGCATTGTCATGGTCATGGCGATCAATGCTCCCTTGCTCATCGTCCTCTACGAAGCATGGCGTCGTCCGCAGCATCTTTCATCGTTTCAATGGACCCTGCTTGCCTTCGCATTCTGGCTGGTCGGTCAATGGATCACCATTGCCTATGGCCGCGCGGTTGCTCCAACAGTCTCGCGCTACCTCGATACGCTCCTTCTCGGTCCCCTCTTCAACGCGGCCGCGGTCTTCTATCTGGCGCAACTCGAAGGGTGGCGGAACAGGTCACTGGAATTGTTCCGCAAGTGCATCTCCGCACTGGGGCCGAAACGAACTCGTATCGCGGCAGGCCTTCTCGGACTTGTCGTCGCGGGGATCGTCACGACCGGCTACGTGGATCATTACAGGGAGGCTTCCGAGAGAGGACGCCTTCTCCAAATCGAAGCCGAGAACGTCAAAGCCTTTCTCCGGACAGGCGACATGAAGCACCTCGAAAACAAGCCGAGACTTCACATCCCCTATCCGGATCCCAAGCGCCTTGCGAACCTCGTTTCCGATCCGACCATTCGTTCTCTGTTGCACCCGGAGCTGACGAGGGAGGCATTCAGCAGCCGGTTGCTGCTGCCCTATTGGGCGACGAGAGGTGTCAGGGTCTTTCTCTCCACGCTGATCGACCTCTGGGCAGCTATCCTTCTGGCAGGGCTTATTCTGCTCGGGCGGCTTCTCGTTCTGCGGATACGCAACGGAAACAACGAAGCGTTGAAACCCGGCTCCGAAGGATAGCGGCGCGCCCGGCGTTTTCACTTCTGCAAACAGGTCGGCGCAGCCGCCGAGAAACGCGACGTAAAGCAGGCCACGCATTCAGAGATCGCCGGGATTCCGCAGCTGCGAAGGTGCGGGGAGTGCGGTGCCGCACCCCGTTTTTCTCTTTCACGCGTTTGGTGGCGCGCTACAATTTCGAAAACAAAACAGGGAGGAGGACACCCATGGCGAAGGAGAACAACGCTCCATCACCTCGAGATCATTCAAGCTATGACGCGGTTATCGTCGGCGCCGGCTTTGCGGGCATGTATATGCTCCACAGACTGCGCAAGCTCGGACTGAGGGCACACGTTTTCGAAGCGGGCGACGGCGTGGGCGGCACCTGGTACTGGAACCGGTATCCGGGCGCGCGCTGCGACGTGGAAAGCCTCGAATATCAATACGGCTTTTCCGACGACGTGCAGCGTGGCTGGACATGGACGGAGCGCTATGCCGCTCAGCCGGAAATCCTGCGCTACCAGAACTATGTCGCGGACAAGCTGGACCTGAAGAAGGATATTCAGTTTAACACGCGCGTTGCATCCGCCGACTACGATGCGACGTCCGGCCTGTGGCAGGTGGAAACCGACAAGGGGGAGCGCGCCCAGGCGCGCTTCTTCATTATGGCGACGGGCTGTCTGTCGGCCGCGCGCGTACCCGATTTCGACGGGCTCGAAGACTTCAAGGGCAAGTGGTACCACACAGGCGGCTGGCCGCATGAAGGCGTGGACTTTACGGGGCAGCGCGTGGCGGTGATCGGGACAGGCTCATCCGGCATTCAAAGCA
>CAYSVF010000015.1:1032-16399 GCA_964434415.1 uncultured Parvibaculum sp. | reverse complement strand
AGGATTTCCCGGCCTTCATCGTCAACCGCATCCTGCTGCCGATGATCAACGAGGCCGTCTATACGCTCTATGAGGGCGTGGGCTCGGTGGAGAGCATCGACAAGGCCATGAAGCTCGGCGCCAACCACCCGATGGGACCGCTGCAGCTGGCCGATTTCATCGGTCTCGATACCTGCCTCTCCATCATGCAGGTGCTTTATGACGGGCTCGCGGACAGCAAATACCGCCCCTGCCCGCTGCTGGTGAAATATGTCGAGGCCGGCTGGCTGGGCCGCAAGGCGCAGCGCGGCTTCTACGATTATCGCGGCGAACACCCCGTCCCCACGCGATAAGGCCTACGCGATGGGCCCAATGGCTCCCTCCGGGATCGTCCCGGGGCTGCGCGGGCCCCGAAAGGCAGCAATTCGTTAACCCGCCCCCATTTAACATATGGATATTCATGACCCATGGATATTCATGAGAAGGGCCAATGGCCCCGGGGGCAGGTTCGATGGGATCGCTGGCACTGGATTCAGGAACGCCACATTTTATCGAAGGTCAGATCGATTACATGGACTGGCCCGAGCACCCGCTTGCCCGCGAACTGGCGAATTACTGGACAGCCAAACGCGGTGACCGGACAATGCCGCTCCGCGATGAAATCCGCCCTTCGGAAATCCGCGCCCTGCTGCCCTATCTGCTCATCAACCAGGTGCTGGAAGACGGCGCCGACTTCCTGATCCGGCTTTTCGGCACCGAGCTGATCAAGATCGCGGGCGAGGAGCGGACCGGCAAGCGCGTCTCGGAGATCGCCGGCACGCCGGAAACGCACGACATTCGCCGCCGGACGCAGGAACGCTGGATGGAAATCAACCGTCGCGCCTATGAAACCGCCGCGCCCGTCTATGCCCGCGTCGTCATGCTGAACGAGAAAAACGCCTGCCGCGACGCCCATGTCGTCGCCCTGCCGCTCACCGTGACCGGCGACGGCGTGGAACAGATCCTCGGCGGCATCTTCTCCGCGCCGGCGAAGGACTAAAAGGAAAGACAGAGTCTTTGGCCTGCTGCCCAAAACTCTCTTCTGTAACCTTGAATCACGCCGCAAATATCTTGAGACCCCGGCCTATGAGTTTACGGCCAAGGACCTTTCACTCGACAATTTTATCTCTCGATAAGCTCTAAGTGCCCAAATGAGCACCAAGATAACTCCTATTACGGCAAGCAAAATAGATAGAAGGAAAGTCCACGGGCGGTAGGTGAATTCAACAACTTGTTCGCCACGCCCCAGTTGAACTCCAACTTGGTTGCCGTTCACCTTTAGCGGATCGGAACTAACACCGTTGACAGTGACGTGCCAAGGGGCTGCATAGAACTCATTGAGGATCAGCACACTCGGAGACTCGCAAGAAACCAAATAGCGCTTCCAATTTATTTTGTTCCGAGAATCTTTGCTGAGGATGCAATCTCTTGCTTGCTGCGTTTTTTTAGTTACCGAAAGAGGAGTTCCTTGCTTGGCAATCAGTAGGCCTTGACCCAAGCCATAAGCGGCGGCCTTAGCTATGAAATCGGGTAGTCCATTAAAGCGGCCGTCAAGACGCTGTGCTAGCTGTACATACGGCAACGCATCACGGGCTTCGTGAATATCATAACCATAGCGGCTCTCAAGAAACTTGAATCCGTGATATTTCACGCCAGCACAGTCGCGGCAAATCAAATATCTGCCCCCCAGAACCTGAAGGTAATTGTCATGACGCGGCCCATGATAGTATAGCTCTTGAAACTGACGCAATGGAGCAGGGTTGAAGTAGGCGTTGAGCGTTCTGACACCTTGATAAGATGCCAACATAGAGGCCATCTGCTTGTCAATGCTGCCTTCGAAGATCACTCGATACTGATGCTTGGGATCTAGTGTAGCAACACGTTTGATTGCCATATCGAGTCCAATACCGTCATTGTTCAAATAGGCACTGGAGGTAATTGGCGGGGGTGTCCAACTGACGTTCAACGCAAGGACCATCAGTGCAGCAGCACTCCACGAAAGCCCAACAAGCTCACCTCGAAAACGCCAAGATGTCCGCGCCATGGCAATGCCAATAATGAGCAGAGCGACAAGCGCAACACTTGCAATGAGAGCTGGCGCCACATCAGCGCCATGAGGGCGCAGACTAAAGGCAAGCACCACGGTAATCAGTGCGAAGGTGGAAGCAAGCGCAGCAGGTTGCCGCCACATTGGCCAGAGGCGATTATTGACAACCATACTACGCAGCCCATCGACACCCAGAGCAGCGAGGATGCCAATCGCTAACTGAAAGAGGAACAAAAAGCGACTCGGCTCCCGAATTTTGTTGACCAGAGGCAAGGCGTAATTGATGTAAGCAAAACCGAGATTACTACCGGCCGAGGAAGCAAGTGCGTAAAGGGCAATCACAATCATCGCCGTAGCTATCCAAGAACGCGACCGTGCAATCAAAGCAAACATCGCAAGACACAGCGCTATGGGACCAACAAATTGGCTTCCTACCGCTTTGTGCGACATCTTAACTAGCACGCCACCAAGCTCTTTGATCGATAGTTGATCAGTTAGAAAAGCCTCGAAAGGAATCCGCCCGTAACCGACCACCGGCGGGAACGGGCCAATCCAGCGAATCATATCTCTAAATTCTAGGATCGCCGGTAGGATCGCCGGTGCCACAAGCAGGAAAGCAACTGCAGCGATGGCGCTGAGCTTAATCAAACTCGCGAGTGTCGCATGGGTGCCCGCATTGGAACGATTGTGCCACCAGCGAAACAACGACAACATACCAGTCGCCAGCACGGCGTGAATCAGTGGCTGCGAGGGCGACGCAAGTACGAGTAGGACTATCCCGCAGACAGCCATTGCCGAATATTTTGCGGATGCTCGGTTTTCGAGCACTCCAATCACCCCAGCAAGGTAGAGTGGAAACCATGCATAGGGTGCAATGATCTGCACCCAAACCGCATATGAGAAGGTGTTATCTCCAAAAGCAACGAGTGAGGCTCCCGTGATGGCAGCTAATCGCGTAGTGCCTATTGTGCGTAGCAAGATGAACATATTCACCGCGAAGAGCAGGATATGCAGGATAGTAATCCAGTGTATTGATATCGCTGCATCAATCGGGGTCTTGAAAAACGGCAGCGGCGCAAAGTAAAACGGGTAAAATGCTGATAGCTGCGGGAGATTGTAGAGCGGCAGGCCGCCTAACGCAGTCGACATGCGTAACGGCCATTCGCCTCCACTCAAAGCGTTCGACATTGCTGACAACACAGGCCCCGTGAAGAACTCATTGTCCATGTAAAGCGCAAATGAACGCGCCGGGTCGAAAGCGTGCCAGAGAAGCGTGATCCAAATCGCCACGAGCGCCACTAAAGCAAGCACGTCACGCCACCCCATATCGTCTACGCGCTTAGTCCGTGCCACGCTAACCAACCTTGGATGAATGGAAAACACAACGCTTGTTCAGCAAATAAGCCGTTCCAACGTAGACGGCTCCGCTGACGATTTGGCTGAGAGCAGCATGTCCTCCCAGTCCACGAACCAAAACAACAAGCACTACAAAATTAGCCGCATACGCGACCAGGAATACGATTACAAAACGAACAAACTCTGAAGTCCGCCGCCGAACACTCCTGAACGTGATATGTCGGTGCATAAAATACGACACCACCAACCCGAACAGATATCCGATAACATTGCTGATTTCGGGCGTCAGCCTACCCAAGTACATACAACTGAAAATTACTCCGTAACCCAGCAAAGTATTTGCGAAACCAACCAACAGGAATCGAACGAACTGGTTCATGCAGGTCGTGTCGCACTTATCCAGTATTGACCTCCTAGCGGCAGCCATCCGAGTTTCGCTTCAATCGGTAGCAACACGGAAAGTGATGGCGGCACGAAGAGACAGTAGGCACTGCGATGAACGGATAATCCGGCGTTGACCAATAATGCCCGAAGCTTCGAGGGAGATAGGAGAACGGCATCCTTATCATATGGACATTCGTTCACAATCTTTCGGGTAACTGGATTGAACGGATTGTGCTCGAAGATGGTAATCGTTCCACCAGGAACAAGCCTCTGGTAGAGCGTCTTCATCACCTCAGCGCGATCTTCCTCTGGTATGTGATGAAAAACGCCCGCGATGAAAATCACCTCATAACGCTCGGTAACATCAGAACCGGCCTGCTCGAGGAAGAATTCAACGCTTGGATGTTTCCTACGTGCGACCTCCAAACTGGCCTCAGAGATGTCGGATCCCGTGATCGTCGCACTGGGAAAGGCCATCTGCAGGAAGGAAATGTTACGTCCGATTCCGCACCCGTATTCTAGCAATCGTTTGGTATTAGCGGGAACCTGTCGACGAAGGATGTCGACCTTATATCTGGCGAAATAAGTCTCATTCTCGGAAAAGAAGCCAGTCCCCTCACGCAATAACGCATTGTAGTTATCTGTGTAATCGTCGAAATCAACTTTGTGCTTATTCATCGTAAAAAATTTCTTCATCAATAATGTAGCGAGGCCGCCCCTTCACTTCCTCGTAGATGCCGCCGATATAGGCACCTATAATCCCCAAGACAATCAACTGAACTCCACTAAACATCAAGAGAAGCACCACAAGCGTTGTCCATCCGCTGGGAATCGAACTATCGAGAAAAAAATCGGCGACTATCCAAATCACCATGCCAAACGACAGAAAAGAAAACAAAATCCCCAAAAAAATCCCAATCTGCAGGGGTTTAGTACTAAATGAAAGAATACCAGCCGTAGCTAATTGCAGAACTCTTGAAAGAGAATACTTTGAATGACCACCAGCTCGCCTGTGAGCAACGTAGTCGATACCTATCTGACGCAAACCGATCCAAGAGAAGACTCCGCGGAGGAACATGTTGCGCTCATGAAATTCCGTCGACAACATTTTGGCGACCCGTCCTGAAATCAGCCGGAAATCAGCCGCATTGGCGTTCATCGGAATACCGGACAGTTTGGCAAGAAGGCGATAAAAGAGGTTACCGGCCGTTTTGCGAAGAAAGTTGATATCTTCGGTATCGCGACGAACAGTATAGACGACTTCAAATCCATTGCGGAAATTGTCAATCAGCTCCGGGATTAGCTCCGGCGGGTGTTGTAGATCACTGTCCATCATGACAATCGCATCGGCATCAAGAGAGTTGTCAATTCCGGCAACCAGTGACATCTGATGTCCAAAGCGTGAAGATAATGCAATGACCTTTGTACGCGGGTCGCGCTTTGCTAGCGCACGCAAAATCTCGAGGGTGTTGTCAGTGCAGCGATCTACGACATAGAGGACTTGCGCATCCACACCAGCCAATGATGACAGCACCTCACTCAGACGCTCATGGAAGACCCCGATGACTTCCTCTTCATTAAAAACGGGAGCAACTACATTTAGCTTAATGCTTGGCATGGCTGCCCCGTGCCCTCATCAACGCTGTTGTCTTACGAATGTCGGCATAGATCGACGGCACATCGTAGCCGCGCCGATTTGACAGGTCAGATCGCTCGACAATGAGCGAATCGCTTAACCCACGAGCGGCGAGCTCTCGAGCAAGTAGCTCACGCATCGTGATCGGCCGCCCGCTGGCGACATGATAAACCTCCCCCGCTTCACCATATTCAGCGATGGTCAGCAATTGCGTAATTGCATCGTTCATCGATATGTAATCCCTGACAGCTGAGAGCGGCCCGACCTCAATCTTTTCCCGCCCGCCACAGAGCAACTCATCAATCTGTTTGTGCAAACGCCCTATGAACAAGCTCTCCGATAAGCCAGCACCAATCAGATTGAATACACGCGCCACGACCACCTGCACGCCCCGGCTAGCATACATATAGGCAAGTTCTGTCTGCCAAGATTTGGTTATCCCATAGATTGACACCGGCCGTAAGACACGGTCTTCGGCGATTGGGTTTTCTTCATCCGACACTAACCCATATTCCGCAGCGGATCCGATCAACAAAACGCGGATTAAACGCCCCGAATCTTCAACGGCTTTAAGCATGCGCCTCGTCGCATCTACATTTACCGCATACGCCTCATCGAACTCGTTCGAAAACGTTGCAGCTAAGTGCACGATTAGGTCGGGACGAATACGTTCTATCGCATGCACGATCTGATCGTGATTTCGAAGATCCAACGGATCACTATCATCATTCCGGCTGGGCGCGACGGCAATGAAGTCGCGCGAATTATCCGCTAAGCGCCTCATAAACGCCTGCCCCAGGGCGCCGGTTGCGCCAGTAATCAGCAATCTCCTGTTCATTGGATGCCGAGACGCGTCGCAAGGTCGTCGAAGTTCGCATCAGCGTACTCGTAATCGTCTGGCCGTCCGATATCCAACCAGTACCCATCAAATGGCCGTATGTCGACGCGTCGGTTAGAGGCCAAACTATCGACCATAAGGTTATCAAAACCGTACCTCTGTCCTCGGGGCAATCCCTGAATCACAGAGCGCTGAATACAGTAGATTCCCATGCTAACATCGAAGTCGTATTCAGGTTTTTCCTGGAAGCTCTCGAGCCGCCCAGAAACGTCGTAGCGTAATACGCCAAAATCAATTTTGACGTGCCTCCGAAAAGCAGAGACTGAGATTTCACTGCCACTGGCCACATGAGTTTCATAGAATGCTCGGTAGTCGAGGTCGCAGAGAATATCCCCGTTCATAACTAGAAACGAGGCGGGAAGATCATCGATCAGGGTCAACGGGCCAATAGTACTGAGATCACCATCTTCGAGCGAGTAATCGATGCGGACCCCAAGGTGGGAGCCATCGCCGAAATAAGCAGTGATCAACTGGGAAAGGTGGTTAACAGCAAGCGTGATATGCGAAAATCCAGCGTCGCGGAGCTGCAGTATGATGATTTCCAGGATCGAGTACTTTCCGCCAAGCGGAACCAGCGGCTTCGGAATCAACGTTGTAAAAGGGCGGAGACGTGTGCCTTTACCGCCAGCGAGAATAATAGCTCTCATCGTTTTTCCATCACAGGTTGTATTGCCAGGCCTTGTACCGCGACAAATTTTCCGGCAACCGGAACCAATCAACTGTCGCCCGCAGTCCAGCATAAAGATCGTAACCAGTTCGCCAGTCTGTAAGTGTAGCAATCTTCTTATTGTCGCCTATGAGCCGCATCACTTCCGATGCATCAGGGCGCATGCGCTGTTCGTCGGTAACAATCTTCGCCTCGGGATTAATCTCGGAAACAAGAAAATTTGCCACATCACCGATAGTGTGCTCCACACCGGTTGCGATGTTAACCTCCTCTCCGATAGCAGCGTCGCACCCAGCTAGCGCGATGAAGCCGCCAACGGTGTCCGCAACAAAATTGAAGTCCCGTGTAGGGGTCAAGCTACCAAGATACACGCTTGTCGCACCAGAAAGCAGCTGTGTAATCACTGTCGGGATCACGGCGCGTGCCGATTGCCGTGGCCCATAAGTATTAAATGGCCTCGCGATAATCACCGGTGTCCCGAAGGACCGGAAAAACGACTCTGCCAGTCGATCGGCGCCTATCTTTGTGGCGCTGTATGGCGACTGGCCCTGGAAAGGGTGCCCCTCGTCAATCGGAGCATATTTCGCAGTTCCATAGACCTCAGAGGTGGACGTCACGACCACTCTCTCGATATCGAACCTTCGAGCAGCCTGCAGCACATTCAACGTGCCCTTGATATTTGTATCGACGTATGAATCCGGAGAGTAGTAGGAAAAAGGAATGGCGATTAGTGCGGCAAGGTGGAGGACCACATCGCAACCTTCCATCGCTTTGGCAACTCCGTACGGATCACGAATATCCCCAACAAAAACATCAAGCATGCGGGTCTTATCTACGGGCAAGGAGTCAAGCCACCCCCAATTATTGAACGAGTTGTAATAGACGAAGGCCCTAACATCGCAACCAATATCCACCAGCGCCTCGGCAAGGTGGCTGCCTATGAATCCGTCCGCCCCGGTTACTAGAATTTTTTTCCCAATCAACTTCATGATTTGTTGCCCTTCACCTAGGTCGTATTGACAAACTGGATTCCCAAATCAGTTGGGACCTGATTCAAGATAGCTTTTGCGGAGGCTACCGTGGCGCGTTTGCTGATGGAAGGCGTCGATGGCCGTTCTTCGAACCGTTTCTGATTGCTGTTCGTGGTGACCTGCCACTGAGATTTTCCTCCAGATAGAGTTAGAGTCCGGTCTTATGGAAGGAAGACGGACGATGAAGAGGACTCGATTTACGCAAGAGCAGATCATTGCGGTTCTGCGCGAGCATGAGGCCGGTGCGAAGGCCGGTGATCTGGCCCGCAAGCACGGCATTTCAGAAGCGACGCTGTACAACTGGAAGGCGAAGTATGGTGGCCTCGACGTGTCGGAGGCCCGCCGGCTGAAGGCCCTGGAGGAAGAGAACGCGAAGCTGAAGCGGCTGCTCGCCGATGCTGTACTGGATGCATCTGCCCTTCGTGAGCTTCTGGCAAAAATGTATGACCCGCCCTGTCGGCGCAAGGGTCGTTTTGTGGTGACGGTGCCAGTCTGCACAAATGTATCCGGCCTCTCGCGAGTGGACCGCTGTTGCGGTCAGGCCATGATGAGATCCACACGTGTCGTTCCCAGATAAATGGTACGGGCTCAAGGCCCGATTTTTTGGCAGGGCTTACGATACGCTGGTCAACTGTTTCGTCATCACGCTTCCGAACCTCGCATCCTGTGGCGACGGCGATCAGCTGTAGGCTGGATCGCGCCGCTCGTAACTGGCGCCCGGCTTGGTCAGTATCACCCATACGATGCGCGCAATTTTTGCCGCCAGCGCTACGGTAACCTTGTTCTTGTGCATCCGACTCTGCAAGCTATCAAGCCATGGCCCCAGACGGTCCTTGCTGCGATCGAGATGCGTGACGCATGATCGCGCTCCATGGATCATCATGCGCCGCAGATACTTATTCCCGCGTTTGCTGATGCCAAGGAGCCTCGTCTTGCCGCCTGTCGAGTACTCACGAGGAACCAGCCCCAACCATGCCGCAAGATCCCGGGCTCTCCGGAACTGACGCCCGGATCCCACCGAGGCCAACAGGGCAGTCGCAGCGAGAGGGCCAATGCCCGGCACGGTCATCAGCCTGCGAGCAGTATCGTTACTGGCTGCGATCGCCTGGACTTCGCGGTTCACCGCTGCCAGACGCTGGTCGAGGGCTGTCAGTTCCGCAAATATCTCGGTCAGGAGACGACGCATAGCCGGTGTGAGGTCATTGGCTTCATCGGCGAGTACTCGAGGCAAATCGGCTTTGAACTTTCCAGCGCTCTGATGGATCGCGATACCATACTCCAGACAGAAGGCTCGCATTTGATTGATCAGTCTGGTTCGGTGGGCAATCATCCGGTCCCGAACCCTGTGGAGGGCCTGCAGGTCGATCTGGTCAGGGGTGCGGATTTCGACAAAGCGCATCGTTGGCCGGGTGACAGCCTCCGCAATCGCTTCGGCATCAATGATGTCGCTTTTGTTCGACTTCACAAAGGGCTTCACAAACTGGGCAGGGACGATCCTCACGGTATGCCCGAGCGCCTGAAGCTTGCGCGCCAGCCATTGGGAGCCGGGACACGCCTCCATGCCCACCAGCACGGGAGCGGCACGCTCAAAGAACTGTAACAGCGTGTCTCTTCTGAATGTGGCCTTCTGGATCGGCATGCCTTTGGTATCAAGGCCGACGACGTGGAACAGTGTCTTGCCAATGTCGATACCGAAGACAGCGGCGTCTCTGGGCCTGTTGCGTATGGTCATTGCTTCCTCCTCCTTCTTCCAGATCTCCTGAATTTGCGGCAAGGGACAGGGCGGGTCATCTCATTAATGGTAGGGCCCGCCGCCAAGCGGGAAGCTGTCGCTCTTCTGCGAGAGAGGTTCCAGATGAGCGAGCGTCGGGCCTGCTCCGTGATTGCGGCGGATCGCAAGATGATCCGGTATCGTTCGTGCCGACCTCCCGAGACCGAGTTGCGGATGAAGTTGCGTGACCTGGCCAATGAGCGTCGGCGTTTCGGCTACCGGCGTCTGTTCATCCTGCTGCGCCGGGAAGGTGAGCGGTCGGGCATCAATCGCATCTACCGGCTTTACCGGGAGGAGGGGCTGGTAGTTCGCAAGCGCCGCTCCAGGCGAAGAGCTGCCGGTATCCGTGCGCCCATCCCTGTCGAGGCAAGAGCCAATGCTCGCTGGTCACTCGACTTCGTCCACGACCAGATGGCCAATGGCCGCCGCTTTCGGGTTCTCAATATCGTCGATGACGTGACAAGGGAGTGCCTGGCGGCCATTCCGGACACATCGATCTCAGGCGTGCGTGTGGCACGGGAACTGACCGCCCTGATCGAACAACGTGGGAAGCCGGGGATGATCGTTTCGGACAACGGCACCGAGTTCACCTCGCATGCGATCTTCGCCTGGGCGAAGGACCATGTTGTCGACTGGCACTACATCGCACCTGGCAAGCCCATGCAAAACGGCTTCGTTGAGTCTTTCAACGGCCGAATGCGGGATGAGCTGTTGAACGAGGCACTGTTCTTCGGTCTCGAGCATGCCAGGCAGTCCATCGCTGAGTGGAGGGAGGACTACAACACCGGACGACCGCACTCGGCGCTCGGCTACCAGACACCGGCAGACTTCGCTGCCAAACTCACCGCAACAGGCTGTCACCCTGCGCTTTGTGATGGCTCCGTGGGACAGCCTGTTGCTCAAACCGCCCCTGAGGGCATAATCAGGCCGAAACTCTAATCCCTCCGGGGGGAAAGTTCAGTGGCAGGTCACTGGGTGCGTATTGGACCGTAGACGCATAAGCTTACAGCCAGATAACTATTGAAGCGAGCTTGGTCGGGCGGAGAATTTTCCATGAAGAAGACGAAGTTCAGCGAGCAGCAAATAGCGTTCATTCTGCGTCAGGCAGAGGACGGGGCGACGGTCGGGGAGGTCTGCCGCAAGGCGGGGATTTCCGAAGCGACCTTCTACAACTGGCGCAAGAAGTACGCCGGATTGATGCCGTCCGAGATGAAGCGGCTCAAGCAGCTTGAAGAGGAGAACCAGCGGCTGAAGAAGCTGGTGGCGGACCTGTCTCTCGACAAGGAGATGCTGCAGGATGTCATCCGCCGAAAAATCTAAGGCCTGCCCGGAAGCGGCAACTGGTCGACCATGTTCGATCGGTCTGGCAGGTCAGCATACGCCGCGCATGTCAGGCGGTACCCGTAGACCGGTCGACCTATCACTACCGGTCAAAGCGGGATGACCCGACGGCTCTCAAGCAGCGGATCAAGGAGATCGCGGAGACGCGGGTGCGCTACGGCTATCGGCGCATCCATGTGCTCCTTCAGCGGGAAGGATGGCATGTCAATGCAAAGCGTGTCTGCCGGCTCTATCGCGAGATGGGCCTGCAATTGCGGAACAAATCTCCTAAACGGCGGGTCAAGGCCCAGCTCAGGGGAGATCGGTCACCGGCGGCTGGGCCGAACCAGGTCTGGGCAATGGACTTCGTCCACGACCAGCTCTTTGACGGGAAGAAGATCCGTGTGCTCACGGTCGTCGACACCTTCACGCGGTTCTCTCCGGCGATCGATGTGCGCTTTGCCCATAAAGGCACCGACGTTGTCGAAACGCTTGAACGCGTCGCGCGAGAGGTCGGCTATCCGAAGACCATACGTCTGGACAATGGCCCGGAGTTCATCTCTCGCGAGCTCGATCTGTGGGCCTTCATGCGGGGGGTCACGCTTGACTTCTCACGGCCGGGCAAGCCGACGGACAATGCCTTCATCGAAAGCCTCAACGGGAAGTTCCGGGCGGAGTGTCTGAATGCCAACTGGTCCCTGAGCCTCGACGAAGCGCGAGCAAAATGCGAGGCTTGGCGTAGAGACTACAATGAGGTCCAACCGCATAGTGCAATCAGAAACGAAGTGCCGATCAGGCTTCATCTTCCGGCCGGCATCCCCGGCCAGCCTGCCGTCAGATGAAGCCGGAATTGACCAGACCAGCCGGTCCAAGGCTGGGGGCAAGCTCAAAGCTCAACAGGACTCTACTTCCGGCTGGATGCGACTTGGGACTAACTTCAAATCGGTTTCACTCAAGAAGTAACGCCGGAACGGGAGCGCCACACGGGCGGCATGACATCAGAGCAAATCGAAACGCCACGCGTCGCCGCAGGCTCTCCGGGCCGCTATCTGCTGACGATTCGCCGAAAGGATCTCCCCTTGCCTTTCGTCCGAATGACTGTTGCAGAGGCCTTGGGCGCCACCTCAAGCGTCTTTCTGCCTGCCACCGATCGCATCCGCTATGTGCTCATGGTGGATACCTCCGATGTAGAGCTCGTTTTTTCGGAAGCGGAAGTCTCCGAGGTCAGCCTCAGACCGATAGGCCCTCTCGCCTACAGATATTTTTTGCGGCGAAGGAAAGATTTGCGTCAGCATGTCGATGCAGGGATGGGCGTCCGGCTCATTCCCTATCTTCGGGGAGAAGGGGCGGCGGGAAAGGAAATGAGAAAGGCGCTCCGCTTCCTGTCGAACTGGGGCTTCGGACTAAACAGCGCCAATCTGCAGAAGACGCCCGGCCTGCTTTCCCAGAACAGCCGAAAGCCGGTCCTCAGGCGACGGACCGCTCCCTCGGGACCGCCCCGCTTCGCGCTGGTGCTCCACCTCTATTATCGCGAGCTGTGGCCGGAATTCGAAAGCTATATGAGCGATATCGACATACCGTTCCGGCTGATCGTTTCAACCACCGAGCAAGATGACGCTTTCGCCCGCCAGGTAAGAGCAAGCTTCCCGGAGGCGGAAATCCATGTGCTGGAAAATCGCGGACGCGATGTCGGCCCGTTCTTCGAGCTGCTGCGCAAGGGGGTGCTCGACGATTACCCCTATGTCTGCAAGCTGCACGGAAAACAGTCGGGCACGAGCGGGCCGCGCGCCTTGCTCGGCACGCTGTGGCGCCGCACCAACATCGTGGACCTCATCGGATCGTCGCAGCAGGTGGGAAGCATACTCGACATGTTCGACAAGGATCCGCAGATCGGCATGATCGGCTCTTCTCGCTTCAGGCTCCCCAACAAACATATTTCGCTGGAGCCCGCCTGGGCAAAAAACAGGGATAAGACGAGAGAACTTACAAAAGAACTGGGCATGACGATCGAAGAGACGGATCTCGATTTCTTCGCCGGAACCATGTTCTGGATAAGACGGGAAGCTCTGATCCCGCTCCGCCGGCTCGACATCAAGATTGAGAGTTTTGAAGAAGAACGCGGCATGGCGGATGGCGAGCTGGCGCATGCCCTGGAACGAATATTCGGCTTCGCCGTGGCGAAGGTGGGTATGCGGCTTGAGAATGCGCCGTCCACGCTGGAGGAAACGCCTGCCGCCGGACCTCACGCCGAGACAACAAACAAGACCGAAAAACGAGGATGCCCCTGATGCCGCCCTTCCTGATAGACGCTCAATTCCGCTCTCTCGAAGAATTCCTCAACTGGAGAGCCTCGAACGAAGCCATTCTGTCGGAACATGCGGTAAACGGCGTCGGCAGGCGAATACTGGACGCAGGTTTCATCGAACCGGCCAGCGGCCGGGCCGTCGCCGCGAACGAGATTGCACATGAAGGAACGAACTGGCGCGAAGGCCTGACATGGAACGGGATCAACTCCAGACAGCGGGCCGTACTGAAGCTGATCTGGGAGAAGCTGGACGACCCGTCATCCGTGAACGTCTTCGCCCCCGAAGCCGTGACGGCTTTCGCAATGTTTCTTCGCGGCAGGCTTCCCCGATTCTACGGGTCGGAATATACGGACGACCCCGAATTGAGGAAGTCGATGTACCCGATCCCCTTTCAGGACCTGACGGCACTTACGCTTGCCTCCGACGCCTTCCATATCGTGACGACAAACGAGGTTCTGGAACACGTCCCCGACCTCGATACCGCGCTGGCTGAAATGTGCAGGGTCTTGCGTCCCGGCGGATGGCATATCGGCACTCATCCCTTCCGCCTGGTCGACAGAGACAGCGAAGTGAAGGCCAAACTCGTGAACGGCGAAATTCAACATCTGACCACGCCCGAATATCACGGAAATCCGTTCGGCGAGGGCTCCCTGGTCTTCGAGGTGCCGGGATGGGATATTCTGGAGCGATCCCGGAAGGCCGGCTTCAGCGACGCATTCATGCATCTGCTCGCAGATGAGTCAGCCGGCATACTGGGCAGCCATGCCGGCGGCATTTTCGTGCTGTGTCTTCGGAAATAGACTGCGATCAGGAGATCCGGCGGTCGCGCGCACCCGTGACGCTTTGCAGAATCTCCCGCACTTTCAGCAGAGCGCTCTCCGTCGAATAGTTGGAGTTCACATAGGAAGGCCCGGCCTTCGAAATCGCCTCCCAGCGCGCCTTGTCGTGATAAAGGTCGACGATTTCCGCCGCCAGACTTTCCGCATCGTCGGCAATGACCTCTACCGAGGCCGCGTCGTCGCCCGGCATCCCTTCAAAAGCGATGGACGTCCCGACCACGGGAACGCCGTAGCCAAGGCTTGTCGCGATCTTGCCTTTCAGGCCGGCCCCGTATCTCAGGGGGGCGACGCTGAGACGAACATGATCAAACAAATCGCCCAGGTCCTCCACATAGCCGATCGGAACGATATCGTCCCGACGGGTATCGTGAATCCATGCAGGCATCTTGCTCCCGACAATTTTCAGCGTAATCGGGGCGAGCCCTTTCTCCGCAAGCTTCCGGCGCACAGCCGGCCAGATGTCTTCGACGAGGAACCGGACGGCATCGACGTTCGGCGTATGCTGAAAACCTCCGATGAAGGCCACATCGCTCCTGTCTTCGAACCTCACCGCGCTCCCTTGCACGGAGTCGCGCAGGAGCGGCAGGATCGCAATGTTGGAAAGACCCCTGTCGGACAGGAACTTTGCCTCATAATCGCTCAGGACGATGGAGACGTCGGATTCCCGGATAATATCCATTTCCCTCTGCAAGGTATCGTGGGCACGGATTTTTTCCTGCTCGCTACCTTCCAGCTCCGCCTTCCGAATTTCCCTGATGCCGTGCATATCCACCGTATAGAACAGCGTCGCCGCGCCCGGAGCCCATTGCCTGACGACAGGCAGAGCTTCCTCCGCAATGCGGACCCGCGTCAGAATGGCGAAGTCGAAACAGTCGCCTCGCTCCACGAGATAGCTTTCCAGATTTGGGTAGTAAGGCGCGTAAACGCACTCGACGCCCATAGCCTGAAGTTCGCTCGTATACTGACCGTAAAAGGCCATATTCGTAAGCGGCACGAAATGCACGCGGTAGCCGAGACGGATCAGAATGCGGATCAGGTTCAGCATGTCGATCGACCCTGAATCCTGATCGGGCGCCGGTGTCACGGCATCGACA